>CAYJAQ010000014.1:0-29949 GCA_964368275.1 uncultured Staphylococcaceae bacterium | reverse complement strand
ACAACTATAAGTGGTCAGACACACCTGATACAGCGTCTAGAACAATTAAGTTTAAAATAATATCTAATACTATTACTGTTACTAATGTAACTATTAGTAATTGGACATATGGTGAAGAAGCAAGCACACCTTCTGCTACTTCAAGTTTTGGTACTATAACTTATAAGTACTATACAAATGACGAAAGACCTTTAAGCGGTATACCAAGTGACGCTGGAACATATAAAGTTAAAGGATACGTTGAAGGTTCTACTGGTAACTATGAAGAAGCATATTCGAAAGATTTTACTACATTTGTTATCGCTAAAGCAGTTTATAATATGGAAGAAATTAGTTTTACTGATGCTTCTTTAATTGAAGATGGTAAAGCTCATAACATAACTATCAGAGGTACTTTACCAAGTGGTGTTACTGTCAAATACCAAAATAATGGTAAAACAGAACCAGGTGTATACCGAGTAATAGCAATATTTACGGGTAATGATAACTACCATGCGATTCCTAACATGGATGCTACATTAACAATTATGACTGTTGAAATTAGTGGCATAAGTGATGATAACAAAACTAGTGTTGAAGTATCAACGCCAAATGGATTTGAACCAGATGTCTCAGTTGAAGTAGTTGCGAAAGACATTATAGAATATGAAGACAGCAATATTATTATCTCGGATACAAAGCATCTTGTACTTCAAGTAACCGATATTATGCTGAAGTCAAGTAATGTTAACGTTCAACCAAATGGCAATGTTATGGTTAGATTATTAATTACTGAAGAATTACGATCACGCAATGATTTAAAGGTAGTTTACATAGCAAACGATGGAACATATCAAAATGTAAATGCGGTTCGCGAGGGTGACTACATGGTATTTAGTACTGATCACTTTAGTATCTATGCAATAGTAGCACCTACATCTGCTGCGCCTAATACACCATCACCTGATAATGGATTGCCAGTTGGCGCAATTATTGGTATTATTATTGCTGGTATTATAGTATTATTAATATTAATCATGCTAGCATTATTCATTTTTAGAAAAGATAAATCACAAAACTTCAAAAGTTTTTACATTACTTTATTTAGAAGAAATAAATAGAGAATAGTTTCACAATAATCAGTATCTTAGGCTGTTGGCAATTGCGTCAGCAGCCTTTTGATGTTGTGATATAATCTGAAAATGAAATGCATGAAATGTGTAGAAAAATAAAGTAATAGCAAAGTATAAAAAAACTTTATATTAAAGTACAAAAAATCTCCTAAATGTGGTAAAATATAAAGAGATAAAAGGTGGTGAAAGTATGAGAATTGCAATCGCATGTGATCATAAGGGTTATCCCCTTAAAAATGAGGTTATAGCATACTTAAAGAATAAATCGATGGAAGTGATGGACTTTGGCACTTATTCAGAGGAATCTGTTGATTACCCTGATTATGCCGTACCGGCTTGTTTAGCTGTTCGTAATCATCAAGTAGATTTTGGTATTCTAATTTGCTACACCGGCATTGGTATGTCAATAGTAGCTAATAAAGTAAAGGGTATTAGAGCTGCATTGATAGATAAGGCTGATTTTGCGCGTTTAACGCGTGAGCATAATGACGCAAATGTATTATGTTTAGGTAGTAAGGACATGCCATTTGAAGCCGCTCAAGATATTATTGATACCTTTTTAGGAGCTAATTTTGCTGGTGGACGCCATGTTAACCGGATTAACAAAGTTATGGCAGTTGAAGAGCATGAATAAAAATAAAATTATTAAAGATTTAAAATTGTATAATGTTATTATGAGCGCTATTTGGAAATTAATCACTACGTTGATATTAGGTATCTTAGCAGGCTATTTGATTGCTCGCCAAGGTGAAGAAGGCAATCATTATATGTTATTTACCATTATTGTTTTTTTTATCATAGGTATGATCAATTTCTTCATGGATATATATCGTGGCAATAAACGTTTAGCACTTCAAGAAGCCAAAACTAAGGCAGCAATGGCCGAAAAAGCTCAAGCTGATCATCAAGATGAAGAAGTATAAAGAAGAAAATCAAATATTGATATATGCTTGTATCTTAGCAACTATCATATTTGTTATTTTATTAGTGGTTAATCTTCTTTTTTCTCAGCCACTAACTTATGCAATTGGTTTTTTACTTTGCTTTGTAGTTGGTGCATTTGGCTTTTTAAAAAGCAATTATGTCATAACACGAGTTGTGTATGGAAGTTTTTTAAATCCATCCAAAGCGCTTATTATTAATTCAATTACCAATAATCTATTATATTTTGCTATTTTGTTAGCTACTGCGTACTTCAAATGCTTTCACATTCTTTTTGCATGTGGTGGCTTGTTTATAATCAAAATAGTAGTAATCGTATATAACATCGTAAATAAAGACAAAGGAGAAAATATTAAAGATGACATTCCAGGACATTGTTGATTTTTATATCAGGATGTCGCCCAATATCAAATCATCATTAGTGATAATTACATTATTGATTATCTTCCTAGTGATTGTTGGCCATAAGATCAAGAAACAAGATCCTGATGTTTCTCCTAAAGGTGTTGTCCTGTTAGCTGAAATGTTAGTTAGTTGGGTTAACAATACTTGTGATGAAATAATAGGCGAAAAAGAAGGCCGCAAATTTGCGCCAATGATCTTGACATTTGTAATATTCATATTTACAGCGAACATTTCGGGTTTGTTTGGGTTTGCCCCTCCGACTGCGAATGTTGCTATTACGATTGCCTTAGGCATCCTTGCTGGTTTGATTATTCAAATTGCGGGTATCAAATATCAAGGCATCAAAAATTATTTAAAGGGCTTTTTAGATCCTAGCCCCATTATGTTACCATTAAATATTATTAGTGAAATAGTTACTCCTTTTTCACTAGGAATGCGTTTATTTGGTAATATCTTGAGTGGTTCGATTATCATGGCTCTAATATACAATGCATTATTAGGCATCAAGATTGGTAGTTTCCCTTTGGGAATGATACCTGCCTTAGTAATTGCCCCACCATTACACGCTGTTTTTGACATTTTCTTTGGAGCAATCCAAACATATGTTTTTATGTTATTAACGGTGGTGTTTGTATCTGGTAAAATGCCAGAAGAAGAATAAAATATATAATAATAAGGAGAAAAACAATGAATTTTTTAGTAGAAGTAATCAATTTTATTTTAGCAGAAGCTGATCCAGCTACAATGTCAACTGGATATGGTTTATTAAAGTTAGGCGCTGGTATTGGTGCTGGTATTGCGGTATTCACTGGTTTTGGTACAGGTATTGGACAAGGTGGAGCTGCCGGTAAAGCAGTAGAAGCTGTTGGCAGACAACCAGAAGCTGTTAGTGCAATACGTTCAACAATGATTATGGGACAAGCTGTTGCGGAAACAACTGGTATTTATGGTTTCATTACAGCAATCCTATTAATCTTTGTATTATAGTAGGTACAGATGATGATATTAGGAATGGCTGAAGCCGTTCAAGATGCAATTAACAATGGTATCGATTTACTGCGCGAGGGTGCAGGAATTGATGTTATGGCACTTACATTCATAACCCAAATTTTAGCGACGATTGTGTTATTTCTTATTGTCCGTTTCAAGTTTTGGAATGTGGTCACTAAGATGATTGACACGCGCAAGCAAAAAATTCAAAGTAGTCTAATGGAAAAAGATCAAGCACTAAACCAGGTAGCTGAGTTAAAAATGGAAGCTGCTAGCATTGAACAAAATGCCAAAATTAGTGCTAATCAAATAATCGAAAATGCCAAACTAGCTAGCATTCAAGAAGCTGATGCAATCTTAAATGAAGCTCACGAACAAATCGCAGTAGACGTTGCGCGGGCTAAAGCTGAAATTGAGCAAGACCGGCGGATAATGGAACAAGGTGTTCGCAATGAGATTATTGATGTTGCTTATTTAATGGCTGAGAAAATCACAACGGAAGAACTTACCCGTGAAAAAAGCAATGAATTGGTTGACGATTTTTTCCAAAAGGTTGGTAAAAAATGATTAACGAAGTAAGCATTCAATACGCCCAGGCTCTCTTTGATGAGGCTACCTTACATGATGAGGTAGCTGATATGAATTATGCCTTAACCGAAATTGTTAATCTTCTTGACGATGATTTATTAAGAGTAATAAGACACCCTAAGATTAGCAGTGATGAAAAGAAAGCAATTTTTACAAAAGCATTATTAGGACAAATTCCCAAGGATTTATTGTCTTTTATCTATGTATTAATAGATCATCATCGATTGGAAGAATTACCTTCTATTCAAATTGCTTTTCAGCTGTTAATTGATAAGCGAGATGGTCGGATTAATGCCCAGGTTTTTAGTAAATATCCTTTAGATAATGTCTATCTAACAAATATTACAGAAATCCTAAAAAACAAGTATCAAAAGAATGAAATAGTATTACAACCATTTGTTGATGAAGAATTAATAGGTGGTATCAAAATTGTAGTCGGTGACGAAATTATCGATGATACAGCTTTAAATTATTTGAATAGTCTAAAAGACATTCTCAAACAATAGGTGAAAAGTATGAAAACTTTAAAAATTGAAGAAATCAGTGCTTTAATAAAAGAGCAAATTCGCCAATATGACAAAGTAGTTGAAGCAACTGAGGTTGGGACAGTTATTAGAGTTGGTGATGGTATTGCTTTAGTTCATGGACTAGATAAAGCGATGAATGGTGAATTATTACTATTCCCTGGTGATTTATATGGAATGGTTTTAAATCTTGAAAAAGATTATGTTGGGGCGATCCTCTTTGGTGATTCAAGTCTAGTAAAAGAAGGCGATACCGTAAAAGCCACCCATCGGATCTTGGAAGTACCAGTTGGTGCTGAACTGATAGGGCGAGTAATTGATCCACTTGGTCAACCAATTGATGCAGGGGGCGCAATTAACTGCAAACTTACGCGACCAGTTGAAAAAAAGGCCTCAGGTGTTATGGCTCGTCAATCGGTAAAAGTACCACTCCAAACAGGAATTAAAGTAATTGATGCGTTAGTACCAATTGGCCGTGGGCAACGGGAATTAATAATCGGTGACCGCCAAACGGGTAAGACCTCAATTGCGATTGATACCATAATTAATCAAAAAGGTCAAAATGTCATTTGTATATATGTGGCAATTGGTCAAAAGGAATCAACGGTGGCCTCGGTTTATGAAACTTTAAAAGCCTCGGGTGCCATGGAGTATTCCATTGTTGTCAATGCGTCTGCCTCTAACCCTGCTCCACTGTTATATTTAGCCCCATATGCTGGGGTAACAATAGCTGAAGAGTTTATGTATGCAGGCCGTGATGTACTTATTGTCTATGATGATTTGACCAAACATGCAACAGCATATCGTGAATTGTCTCTACTTTTAAAACGTCCACCAGGACGGGAAGCTTTTCCGGGCGATGTCTTCTATTTGCATTCACGCCTTTTAGAGCGAGCAGCGAAACTTTCAGATGAACTTGGGGGCGGATCAATTACCGCACTGCCAATTATTGAAACACAAGCAGGTGATATTTCCGCCTATATTCCGACTAATGTTATTAGTATTACGGATGGGCAAATATTCTTGCAATCGGAGTTATTCTACTCAGGTGTGCGCCCTGCTATTAATGCTGGTCTTTCGGTATCAAGAGTAGGTGGAAATGCCCAAATTAAAGCAATCAAAAGAGTATCTGGTACATTAAGACTAGATCTTGCTTCTTTTAGAGAATTAGAAGCCTTTACGCAATTTGGCTCTGACTTAGATGAAGCAACTAAAGCTAAACTAGAACGCGGTAAACGAACAGTTGAAGTCTTAAAACAAGGCTTGCATACATTAGTTACAGCGCCTAATCTTGCTATTATTGTCTACGCTCTTACACATGGCTTTTTAGATAGTGTAGAAGTAGCTGATTTAGCAAAATATGAAGAAGAATTGTACAAATTCTTAAAGCGTGATGCTAATAGTGTCTTATTAACCAAACGCATAAATGAAACGAAAGAACTACCATCACAAGAAGCAATGGAAGATATTCTTAATCGTTTTGCTAGTACACGCTATTAATAATTAGAAAGGGTGAAGAGTATGGCTGAATCAATTAGAGCGGTAAAAACAAGAATTATCGCAACGAAAAAAACATCGCAGATTACTAAAGCAATGAATATGGTTTCAGCTTCTAAATTACGATTAGCTGAAAAGAAAATAAAAGCCTATCGGCCTTTTATCGCAAAAGTAGAAGATATTATTGTCAATATTGCTGCTTCTTCAGAAGATCTTAATCATCCTTTATTAACAAAACGAACAATTAAAAAAACTTGTTATGTTGTGATATCATCAGATCGTGGCCTCGCTGGTGCGTTTAATGCTAATGTGTTAAAAGAATTAACTGCGCGCATTATCCAGCACACAAGTGATGCTGAGTATGTGGTATTGCCACTTGGTTATAAAGCCTATTCATATGCCAAAAAGAAAAAGTATCCACTAGTTACTAACAATATTACCAATCTTCCTGATGATGTTGATTTTCGAAAGGTTGATGAAATAGTTAATAAACTAGTTGTTGATTACTTGTTAGAGCGTTTTGATAAGGTTATTGCGATTTACAATCATTATGTAAATCCGCTAATTCAAAAAGTTGCTGAAAAAGTTATTTTACCAGTTGAAGATTTAGGCGCTGCTCAAAATAATATTGACTATGATTTTGAAGGTGGCGTTGAAGATATTCTTGATACCATTTTACCAATTTATCTTGGTAATGCTATCTACGGATTAGTACTAGATTCAAAAGCTGGTGAACACGCTGCGCGGATGAATTCCATGCAGAGTGCGACCGATAATGCTACTTCCGTTATCGCAAGTTTAGAACTGCTATATAATCGTGCCCGTCAAGCGGCGATTACCTCGGAACTAACTGACATTGTTGGTGGTGCGAGTGTTATTAATGAAAGTTAGGTGAAAAAGATGGACAACAATAAAAATATTGGACAAGTTGTTCAAGTTATGGGACCAGTAGTCGATGTTAAATTTACCAGTGGCAATTTACCACGTATTAACAATGCCCTAGTTATTACCGCATCGGAGAAAGAAAACAATGGTATCACCATTAATTTAGTTGTTGAAGTTGCTAACCACATTGGTGATAATACGGTTCGCTGTATTGCGATGGATGCAACCGAAGGTGTTGTTAGAGGTATGAAAGCACTAGACACTAATGAACCGATTAAAGTCCCTGTAGGACCAGTTACATTGGGTCGAATATTTAATGTGCTCGGCGAACCAATCGATGGTAAAGCTGAGGTAGATAAAAGTGTAAAACGGATGCCAATTCATCGTGAAGCCCCAAAATTGGTTGATTTATCAGCCAAGGTTGAAATTTTTGAGACAGGTATTAAGGTTATTGACCTCTTGGCACCTTACATTAAAGGCGGTAAAATTGGCCTATTTGGCGGTGCTGGTGTCGGCAAAACTGTCTTAATTCAAGAGTTAATCCACAATGTCGCTGAAGAACATGGTGGTATAAGTGTCTTTGCGGGGGTTGGAGAAAGAACCCGTGAAGGTAATGATTTGTATTATGAAATGAATGATTCGGGAGTTCTATCGAAAACAGCGATGGTTTTTGGTCAAATGAATGAACCACCTGGAGCAAGAATGCGCGTTGGTTTAACGGGTCTTACAATGGCTGAATATTTCCGTGATGTTGAACATCAAGATGTATTACTTTTCATTGATAATATTTTTAGATTTACGCAAGCAGGCAGTGAAGTTAGTGCAATGCTAGGTCGTACTCCATCTGCAGTAGGTTATCAGCCAACGTTATCAACTGAAATGGGTAATTTACAAGAGCGAATTACTTCGACTAAAAATGGGTCAATCACTTCAATTCAAGCGGTTTATGTACCGGCCGATGACTATACCGATCCAGCTCCTGCTACAACCTTTATTCATCTTGATGCAACTACTAACTTAAGTAGAAAGATATCAGAAGAAGGAATTTATCCAGCAGTTGATCCATTGTCATCAACGTCGCGTGCTTTAACACCTGAGATTGTTGGTAAAGAGCATTATGAAGTAGCAAGAGCTGTTCAAAAGACGATTCAACGCTATAATGAATTACTTGATATTATCGCTATTTTAGGAATGGATGAACTTGGAGATGAAGATAAAGCCTTAGTTGCAAGAGCACGCCGGATTCGTTTGTTCTTATCACAAAACACCTACACGGCTGAACAGTTTACTGGTCAACCAGGTGTCTATGTTAATATTAAAGATACCATTCGGAGTTTTAAAGAGATTCTTGAGGGGAAACATGATAATCTACCTGAAGATGCTTTCCGCTTCGCTGGTACGATAGACGACGTAATTAAAAAAGCAGAAGCCATGAAAAAGTAGGTGTATTATGCGATTAATCATTGTAACACCTAATGGTCTACTCTATGATGGGGAGACTGAATACATTGTGGTTGATGGTAATGACGGTCAATTAGGGATTCTCTTTGACCATGTTCCGGTTGTAGTTCCTGTTCGGGAAGGCTTTGTGAAGCGCGTTCAAAACAATCAAGAATACTTCTATTACGTAAGTGGTGGTATTTTAGAATTCAGCAATGATGTTGCCTCAGTGATTGCTCAAGAAGCAGCGGCTGGTGAAACTTTAGCAATTGCGAAAAAGTGTTTTGAAGATATTCGCCATCAACAAAAAGAAGAAAACTGCCGAAAACTGATGGACTTCACGCAGATGGAAAAAGAACTTGCCCAAAACCTAAAAGAGATTAGAGCATCAAAATTATAATTTTTTTAGAAAAAATCACGAAATGAGCTATTTTGATAAATAGCTCTATTTTTTATTAGTAAATATGATAAAATAAATTATGCGAGGATTTCGAGACTTATTTAAAATAAAGAAATATCAGTACTATTCATTAGAAGTTTTTTGGATTGGCAATTATCAAACGGTGTTAGTTGAGCTAAATGGTGAGGACCCAATTTTTCATGCTGGGCTTGTCGCAGTCTATAAATACATAGATAGTTTCAAGGTAGATGTCATTTGGCTTAGCAGTATTGATGAAATGAATTCTGAACTTGAAGTGATGTTTCCACGAAATATTGTTATAATTGTTGACTAAATAATACCTTTTTATGGTATAATATAGGTGTCAGAGAACTTCTCTGATGCGTATCAAGTAAAGGAGGTCGTAAAGATGAAAGTAAAGATTCATGGCAAAAACAAGTTTGAGGTGAAACCAAAACTCCGGAGCTACATTGAATCCCAAGTCGGTGGGATTGCTGGCATGTTAAGAAATACCGACGATATAATGGCAAATGTCGTATGTAAAGAATATGGCGACAATAAAGTTGTTGAAATTACTATTCCAACAAAATACTTAATATTAAGAGCTGAAACAAGTGCTAACGATATGTTCTTAGCTACTGATTTAGCAGTTGCCAAAATTGAAAAACAATTATTAAAACACAAGAAAAAGATTAACTCATTAATGCGTGGTCGTGATGGTGTTGCTGAATACTTTAGCCAAAAGGTTGAAGAAATGGACACTGTTGAAGAAGATGGTCATTTAGTAAAACAAAAAGAAGTAGACTTAGAAATAATGAGTGTTGATGAAGCAATGCTACAACTTGATTTACTAGGACATGACTTCTATATGTTTATTAATCAAGATGATCACAAGGTAACTATCATTTATTTACGTGAAGATGGTGACTACGCAACAATGCGTGTAAAATAAAACTGAAGGGTCTTTTGACCCTTTTTAAAAATACTGCTTTGCAAGTAATACTTGCAGGGAAAAAGGGCTAATTCAACAAATGCTTTATCGACAAAGTGATATTCTTTTGTTATAATGGAGTCAAAAAAGGAGAACAATATGGAAAAAATGACAATAGCTAATAAAATAGCTGCCCTAAGAAAACAACAACAAATTACCCAATCAGAACTCGCTGATCGCTTGTTCATTAGTCACCAAGCAATTAGCCAATGGGAAAACGGAGTAACATTCCCGGATGTTACAATTATTCCTGAACTTGCTAAAGCACTAAATGTTAGCATTGGTGAGATATTCTCGGAGGAAAAACCAGTTACATATTCAGAAGAAAAAGCAACTAGTAGTAATCTCTTTAACGATGATGATTATCATATCGTCTTGATATATAAGAATAAAGTTGTTGATGTAGCAAAGCACGAATTTAATAAAGTTGAAATTCTCTTAACGGGCGATCTTAAATCAATTAAAAGTGATTTTTCCGTTAGTATAGATGGAAATGTCTTGGGAGATGTAGCAGCCGGTGGTAGTGTAACTTGTGACTCGATTGAAGGCAATGCAACAGCTGGAGGTAGTTTATCTTGTGACTCTGTTGATGGCGATGTAGCAGCCGGTGGTAGTGTAACTTGTGACTCAGTTGATGGTGATGTAGCAGCCGGTGGTAGTGTAACTTGTGACTCAGTTGATGGTGATGTATCAGCCGGTGGCAGTATAACTTGTGATTCCATTGATGGTAATGTATCAGCCGGCGGTAATATCCAATGTGATACGATTTCGGGTGATGTTTCAGTTGAAGGCGATATCACTTGTGAGGAAATCCACGGCAACATCAATGCTTGTGGTGGAACAATTAATATTAGACGCTAATTATTAGCTAATAGCTGGCCCTTTAAAGGCTTGTTACTAGCTTTTTCTTTTTGTCTTTATAAAAAATAGCACCAGAAAAATGATAATGTGGTATAATATATTTGAAATATAAATATTAGAGGTATATATGAAGAAAATTATTCAGTTATTATTTTTAATCACATTATCATTCACCCTTATCAGCTGTAAAGATGATGTTAAAACTAGCAAGCTTATCATTGAAGAAGTAGATAGTGCAGTCGGCCAAGTGAGTGGAGCTAATACTTATTTGGTCGGAAGTGTTGCTGTAGTAAATGCTTTACCAACTAGAGAATATGTATTTGTAGGTTGGTTTGAAAATGAAAAACTATTAAGTAAAGCTAGTAATTACAGCTTTTATATGCCAGATGGTGATTTAACATTAACGGCTGTTTTTAATACGGGTATAAGTGATGAAAATTCAGAATATCTATTAAATGTCTCAACTACTAGTGTTAAAAGTAAAGTAGCTGCACCCCAAAAGGCTAAGACTAATGAGCTTGTCTTTGCTTCCGCCATGCCTGATGAAACAGAGAATTTTGAAGGCTGGTATAGTGGCGATGTTTTAATTAGTACTAGTCCCGTATATCTATTTTATATGCCAAGTAGTAATGTTAATTTAGTTGCTCGTTTTAAAACGCAATCAACCGTTGTGGTGCCTACTGAACAATATTTATTAACAATTCTAACTTCTTGTGAAAATGCCGGGATGGTTATGGGGACAAGCGGATTAGTTGCTTTAGATGATCAGTGCTACTTATTTGCAGAAGCCTTAGCAGGCAATGAATTTGTTGGTTGGTATGATGGAGAAAAATTAATGTCGACTAATCCAGTGTACTGCTTTAGAATGCCACGCACCGATTTAACCATGGTTGCTAAATTTAACCCGATTGAGATTACGGAAAAAGCCTACAAAGTCGTAACTAGCATTTTTGATGATACAAAAGGTAAGACATTTGGTGACACTGCCTATAATAGTGGTGACATAGTGACTTTGCAAGCAGTGCCAAAATCTGGTTATCGCTTTGTTGGTTGGTATGATGGTATTAATCGGATGTCAGCCGAAACAAATTACACATTTATTGCACCAAATAAGGATCTTAATTTGAAAGCATTATTTGTGGAAATCAATTCACCAAAAGTTAAAGTGAACGTTGCTATTCAACCGATGGGCGGATGGCGCGATGAAGCTACTCTAACTAAACGCTATGAAATATTTGGCAGTGGTGAGTATGAAATAGGCGAACCATTTGAAATAACTTTCATTGATCATGGTAATGGTGATGAACGCTCGATTTTTAATGGTTGGTTCTTGCCAGAAGAAAAATTAATTACTGCTGATATTACAACCGTACTATATGCTAGCACTGATATGGAAATCAGGGGTTACTTTGTACAATAAAGAGGAGGAAATATGGACAATATCATAATTGATAAAAAAAATACCAAGATGATTGCTCATCGCGGTTTTAGTTATATGGAAAAAGAAAACACAATGCCAGCATTTATTGCTGCGGGCAATCGAAGTTTTTATGGCATTGAATGTGATATTCACAAAACCCTTGATGGTCGATTTGTCGTTCATCATGATGATGAGACTGGTCGTGTTTCACCAGTTCAAAAAGTGATTAAAGATAGTACTTTTGCGGAACTTGCCGAGATTGCTCTTTATAATATTGATAAAACGAAAGTAGTGAGTTATAACAGAATTCCGGAATTTTTTGAATATCTAGAATGCTGTAAGAAGTATGAAAAAGTATGCGTAATTGAATTCAAGAATGAATTCATGGAAGTCGATATTGTTGAGGTTTTAAATATTGTTAAGTCTTACGATTATTTAGAACATTGCATCTTTATTTCTTTCATACCAGTTAACTTACAAATTGTTCGCAAACATGAACCAAATGCGACTTTACAATGCTTGTATGGAGCTATTAGAAAAGAAGAATTATCAATGCTTAAACAATTCCAAATGGGTATTGATGTCTACCATGATCAAGTTGATCAAGCCTTTGTTGATTTTTATCACAGTCATGGGATAAAGATTAATGTCTGGACGGTTAATAGCAAAGAACGCTGTATTGAATTAATTAACTTAGGAGTTGATTTCATTACAACGAACATCTATGAGTAGGTGTAATATGCGAAAACTATTTAAGTTAAAAACGTGGTTGATTGTTTGCCTTTTACTATTATCATTAGTAACGTTAACTGGTTGTGAAAATGCCGAAGCCAAACTAAATGATTTTAAAAATCAAATATTAGAGATGTTTGGTAAAGATCCAATCATTGAAATTACTTGTGAGATTGATCCAACCCAAGAAAAATGTCAACAAATTGAAAAAACATGTGTTGAAGACCCCACACAAGAGAAATGTAAACCGGTGATTGTTGGTGATATTACCAATACCCTTTCAATTCATTTCTTAGAAGTTGGTAATCAGTATACTGGGGATGCCATTTACATTAAAGCTGGTGATGTCGATATCTTAATTGATGCCGGATCGCGAACTAATAGTGCGAGAGCAATCTGCGAGTATGTCGATAAATATGCTACGGATAAAAAGCTTGAATATGTAATTGCTACCCATGCTCATCAAGATCACATTGCAGGGTTTGTTGGCACTAGCAAAATACCTGGTGTTTTTGCTTATTATGAGTGCGAAACGATAATTGATTTCCCTCTAACTAATTCAACCACTAAAGTGTATGAAAACTATGTAAACTTACGCGACGCTGAAATTGCTCTAGGAGCTAAACATTATACAGCACTTGAGTGTTACAAAAATGAAAATGGTGCTAGTCGGGTGTATCAATTGACTGAAGATATAGAAATGGAAATTTTGTACAATTACTTCTATGAAAACACAAGCAGTGATGAGAATGAATATTCAGTTTGTGTAATGCTAAATCATGGTGATCGTCATTTCCTATTAACTGGTGATTTAGAAAAAGATGGTGAAGAAAAGCTTGTTGAACTGAATGAATTACCTGAGGTAGATTTATTTAAAGCTGGTCATCATGGCTCCTATACAGCATCAAATATTGCTCTTTTAGAGGTAATTAAACCGAAAAATGTTGTGGTCACTTGTTGTGCAGGTAGTACCGAATATACATCTAATAATAACAATACTTTCCCATCACAGGATTTTGTATCACGAATTGCTAAATATACTGATCAAGTCTTTGTAACAAGTGTAGCAAATACTACAACAATAGGCTATGAATCAATGAATGGCGCAATCACAGTGACTTCCGGTGAAAACTTAGTAATAACGGGAAGTAACAATAATACTATTTTAAAAGATACAACTTGGTTTAGTAATAACCGAGTATGGGAATAATTAAATTGATCCTAAAAACATCCAATAATTAACAATCTAAATAATCACAAATGAAAAACAGTTCTTAGGCTGTTTTTCTTGCATTTATAATTAAAAAGAGTATAATAAGTAAGATAAGAAACGAGGTATATTATGAGTAAATTATTAGTATTAGTACTTAACAAAGTAGAATCTCTCGATGATATATTAAAAGATTTTTCTAAGGCTGGTATTAAAGGTAGTACAATTCTAGAGTCCAAAGGGATGGCACAAGAGTTATCATTAAATGAAGACTTTGAATTCTTTGGCTCATTAAGAAAAATATTATCACCCAATCGCAAGAATAATGTCACTTTATTAGTAGCTGTTCATGGTGCGCAAGTAGATGTCGCAACTGATATTATCAATAAACATATTGATTTAGAAACCCCTAATTCAGGTATTCTTTTTGTAGTGCCGATTGATTATATTAAAGGCTTAAAGTTTTAGGAGATGAAGAAATGTTTTTAGGATTAAATATAGGTGAGAGCCTAGGCGGAAACGTCTTTTTTAGTGTTGCTATTATTGTGGCAACTGGGCTACTATTTTCTAAACTTGCTAAAGTATGCAAGTTTCCCAATGTTACGGGTTATCTTGTTGGGGGGCTACTAGTAGGACCTTCGCTTTTAGGGCTTGTAACTAAAGAATCGTTAGAAGGGATTTCTGTTATTTGTGATATTGCATTAGGTTTTATTGCTTTCTCAATTGGTTCGGAGTTTAAAGTAAGTTATTTTCGTAAAGTCGGGATTCGACCATTAATTATTGCATTAGGGGAATCATTAATTGCTTCTGTTTTTGTTTTTGGAGCAATGATGCTTTTTGGTCAGACCTTGGAATTTGCATTAGTAATATCGGCGATTGCGGCGGCGACTGCACCGGCAGCCACTTTACTAGTAATCAAACAGTATAAAGCAAAAGGTATTGTTACGGATAATTTGCTTTGTGTTGTCGCAATAGATGACGCGGTAGCTTTAGCAATCTTTGGTTTTAACATGACCTTTGCTCTAAGCATTAAAAATGGCTTTGACACGGGTAGTTTAGCATTATCAATTTGTATGCCATTTATTGAGATTATTGTATCACTTGTGATTGGAATAATTTTGGGAGCAGTATTAACCCTCTTATTAAAGTGGTTTACAGGACGCTCCAATCGTTTATGCTGTGCGCTTGCTTGCATTTTGTTAGGTATGGGTATTGACGTAATCTTAAATAATGCCTTTGGTATGAATACTTCAACCCTTCTTACTTGCATGATGATAGGTGCGGTTGTTATCAACACCTCTAATCACTTTGGCGAATTAGAGCCACTAGTTGAACGTTTTACACCACCCCTTTACATTATGTTTTTCGTAATATCGGGTGCTGAACTTGACGTAACAGCGATTGCATCAATTGGTTTAATTGGTGTAATCTACATTATTTCTCGGGTTCTTGGCAAATACGTCGGTGCTGTACTGGGAGGTGTTGCCTCGAAAGCTGATAAAGCAACCATTAAGTATCTAGGCTTTTGTTTAATTCCTCAAGCAGGTGTCGCAATTGGTCTTTCGCGGGTAGCGGTGAGTCTCTTCGGCGAAGAAGGCTTACGTATTCAGACGATTATTCTTTGTGCAACGCTTGTCTATGAATTGATTGGACCACTTGTTGTTAAAATGACTTTGAAGAAAACCGGTGATATTGAGTCTACCGAAAAAGTGCATGACAATGATAAACCGAACAAACCATCTAAAAAATTAAATAAATTAACACAATCTGCAAAATAATTGCAGATTTTTATTTATCTGTGATATAATATGTTTAAATATGTAGACTGGAGGTGGTAACTTGGATTATAAAGCGAAACATGAATATGATAACATTAAGCAGTATCCGGAGCATAATGTTTTTGTAACAATTAGTACAAAAGATGTTGTCAGCTTTTCAAGTGAAAGTAGTGAAGGAAAAAAGACTGCTCTTAAAGCTAGTAAAAAAACCACCCTCTTTACATCAGCTTTAGCAAGTGTTGTTGGGGCTGCTACAATTACAGTAGTGGCATTTACGACGATTGCCCTTAATGCTTTACTTTTGATAAGTAATGTGGGCTTTTATGATGTTTATTTTTCGGTAATAACTTATAATGACAATTCGGAATATCGTGATAACGCTGAAGTTAGTAGTAAACTAGCTTCCGATACTAGTACCTTACTAGGCGATTTAAAAGCTGAAAGTGTCGAATTAATCTATCAAATAAGGTTGTCCGAAAGTAGTGAAATTGCTTCTACTGGTAAAATTAATAGTAATATCGATGGTATAAAGGTTGAGGGCTTAATACCTGATACTTCATATATAATTTATATTATCTATAACAATGAGATATTAACAACTGAAGCCTTTACAACCAAGAAGTTAACAACTTCACCAGTTAATTCACCTAGCTTTGCAACATCTATTATTGATGGTGAAATGCAGGTTGCGATTAATCATGAAAAAATACCTGAAGAAGACTTAGGTATTCTAAAATATCAAGTTAAGCTATCTCGCAATGGTAAGCTAATTGATGAAACAACCACTGATGCTAAACTATATACACAAATGATTGACTTTGGTCGATACGATCTTGATATCTTGCCAATCTATGAACTTGATCTGGTGAGTTATCCTCAAGAAAATAGTCGTTATACCGATAGTATAGTCGTTTTGCCAACCTATGCGGATTTTGAATTAATCCAAATGGTTAGTGTGGAAACAAATAAACTAACTTACTATCTTGAAGCAAATAATGATTTATTAAATTTAGCTGATTTAGTGATTAGTACAACAGTAAAAAATAGTCTAGGTGAAACAGTTGCAGATGTGGATGTGTCGGATAATTTAGGAAATATTGCTTTGGATACGGGCTATTATTACGTATCACATACTATTAGCTATGTTGAGTCTGATACTTTAGTAAAACATTATATTACAACTATTGATCAAAAAGTATTTGCTGAACCACTCTTTAATATTAATTTTATTAGAGTAGGTGAAGAATACGAACTTCAACAACTAGCTATTGTGGTTGAACAAATAACCGAGAATATTGATCCTACTAAGTGTACGATTGAAGTAAGCTATACTAACCTTGAAAACAATAAAGTTACCCTTCAAGAATATCCATTGGATAGCGAGATTCTCTTGAAGTTAAATACCGGCGGTAACTTAATTGAAGCAAGTATTTACTATAATGATAATAAGGAGAAACTACTAGTTACCAAAGTAAGTGAAAATATTGACGTATTACCATTTGTTGAACATTTCTATTTGGATATTAGCAAAAGAGATAATACAACTGCTGAAGCCCGACTTAACTGGTATTTGGAAGAGTATCTAGAAAACAATGGGCGCTTTGGCCGACTGTTCGCTGAAATACGGGTTGCACCAACCAGCGACTTAACGCATTATAATTTTGTGACTGTAGAAGAATCAGTGTCTAATGCGACATTTAACTTATTTGAAGATAGTACTACAATAAGTTATGATATTAAATATGAATATGCTAGTGGTATTGCTACGTTATTAAGTGAAGTTATTGTCTTTGATAATACACCAGTAATCCGCTTTGATACGCTAACTAGTGGATCAAGTGCTGATTTTAGCTTAATATGGGAAAATCCAGTTGCTGATTTTACAATTTTTGCGAATGTACAACAAGTAGTAAATAATATAACTCTTGCAAACTATGGTGAAATACTACCGAATACATCGTATAATGCTTCTCTATCATATACCAATAATGACTTTAATTATCAAATATTCAAAGTAATTGGCAATAATGATCCAGTTGAAATACCTGAGCTTGCGGGGACATTCTCATTAAGCCCTTACATTGAACAAGCGAGTGTCAACATTGCCTATACTGTAGAAGGTACTGAAACTGTTGTAGCTATTCCTAATGCTAATATATTGATTGATTATTATACTGCTCGGAGTGATCAAAAGCTGTTTGTTATGTGTCCGAATAACACTACGTATGATATTACCAATGTAGATGGTAGTTTAAATACAATTAGTCTAAATGATTATAGTGGTATTCAGTCGGATAGCAATGATTTTGTGTTATCGTTATATTATCAAGATGCTTCGGGAACTTACTTAATTGATAATAGGATATTTGTACTATTGTATTATAAAATAATAGTAACTACTCTTCAACAAGCCTTAAATGCGGGTGCTTTGTTCAATGATTTGGCAACTAATCAATCATTATTACTAAGCGTTACATCAGTAGAGAGTAACGCCGTAGGTTATGGCTTTGTACTAGATGAACAATTTGGTGAAGAAGAAGTAATAGAAACCTATAATGAGAGCGATGAATTATTAGAAGTCTCAGATAATGTTGCAACAGTTGGTCACTCGTATGTTGTAACCAGATATCACTATGCTGGAATAATGATGGTTGTTGATGGCGTTGAGGTATATATCAATATAGAACGCACTTTCCAAACCAATCGAATTATGGTTAATTAATACCACATGAAGGAGAAAAATATGTTTAAAAATAAAAAAGGAATAATAAAAATGGTGTTAGCTGCAATTATTTTAGTTTTAATTGTCTTCTTGTTTAACCCCAGTCTTCTCTTCTTTTTAGGTGAAGATGCTAAAACTAGTGTTCAAAACTTTATTAATAATAATTTCCCAGCTTTTTCAAATAATGATACTGCTATGAAATTTGGCTGGGAAACCCTTGTTTCCTTAGTAATTATGTTTGCAATTATTTTTGTAGTTAAAAGTATTGCATTATTGATTCTAAATAACTTAAAACTAAAATCACGAAAAGCTGAGACGGTAAAAGGTTTATTTATTAGTGTAACATCATACTTAGCAGTGATTATTGGTGCTATTTGGGCGCTATCCATACTTGGTGTAAATACGGCTGTAATCTTTGCGAGTGTTGGAATTGTTGGATTAGTTATTGGCTTTGGTGCTCAAAGTTTAATTGAGGATATTATTACAGGGGTATTCATTATCTTTGAAGGTAAAGTATGCGTCGGTGATATTGTCTTTATTGAAGGATTTCGTGGTGTAGTTGAAAGCATTGGTGTAAGAACTACTAGTATTGTTGATGCTGGTGGTAATATTAAGATTATTAATAACTCAAATATTCGTGATGTCCATAACCTTTCATCGGAAAAGTCAATGGCTGTTACCGATGTATCAATTGCTTATGGAGCTTCAATTGAAAAAGCCGAAGAAGTTATTAAAAAGGCATGTAAAGAAATTCTATTAACATATCCTGATGTTTTTCAGGTGGAGCCTAATTATGTCGGCGTACAAGAACTCGCAGCATCTTCCGTTAACCTAAGAGTAGCAGCGGAAGTAAGTGAAGCTAATATCTATCGGGCTAAACGGGTGCTTAACCGTGAATTGAAATTAGCACTTGATCGGGCTAATATTGAGATCCCATTTCCACAAGTTGTTATTCATCAAGCAGAATAATCAAAAGGTCCTTTTGGACCTTTTTTACATTACTAATAGTATTGATTATAAATTCTTGCAAATGTTAGGAATATTTGGTATAATATATTAGGTGAAATATATGAAAAAAAGCAAACAAGTTGTCCTAGTAACCGCCTTTGAACCTTTTGGGAGAGATGCAGTTAATTCTTCTTTTGAAGTTGTGAAATCACTCAAAGCACCTAAAGTAGAATTAATTAAAGCAACCCTACCTGTAAGTTACCAGGGTGTTACAAGAGCTATAATAACATTACTAGAAGAACATCAACCCGATATTGTCATTTTGAATGGCCAAGCAGCGGGAAGAAGCACTATAACAATTGAAGAAGTGGCAATCAATCGGCAAGGAGCAACGTTACCTGATAATGATGGGCTTTTACTAACTCATGAAGTGATTACAAACGATGGTAAAAATGCCTATTTTAATACATTAGATGCGTTTAATTTAGTTAATAAAATCAACAATCCCCATTTGAAGATGTCATATTCCGCAGGCACTTACATTTGCAATCTTGCGATGTATAAACTTTTAGAATATCTTGATAATCATCATTTCCCGGTAAGAGCGGGTTTTATTCATTATCCAGCTTTACCAGAACAAAATTTTGAACCAAACCTACCAAAAGAGGAAATGGTCGAAATACTTGAAAAAATAATCGAGGAATTGTTATGCGTCGAACAATAAAAGCTGAGCTAACTAATATTTGTATGATAACTAGAGCGGATGAAGTACTAGTAATTGACCGCGTATCTTCGGATTGGCCAGGAATTACTTTTCCAGGTGGGCATGTCGAGAACGATGAATCAGTGATGGCATCAGTTATTCGGGAAGTAAAAGAAGAAACTGGTTTGAATGTTAGTAATCTAACCTTTTGTGGGTTTACTAACTTTTATGATCCCGTTAATATGAGTCGTTACTTTGTCTTTTTGTACAAAACAAGTAGTTTTACAGGTGAAATTAAGTCATCAAGTGAAGGCAAAGTAACTTGGATAAAACAAAAGGATTTGGGGAAAATGAAGCTTGCTGGGGAATGGCTAAAAGAAGAATTAGAATTATTTACAAATCCTCATTTATCAGAAGGTTATTATGAACTTTGTGATGGCAAATGGGTATTTAAAGCATTATAGGAGGAATATATGAAAGGTTTTAAAAATGTAACAGTTTATGTTGAAGGTAAGGGACTTGTAAAGACCTCAATTGGGTTTGAAAATGGTAGAATTAAGTATATTGGGGATAATACTAAAGATATTGAAGAAATTGCTAAGCTTAGCGATAAAATGGTAGTATTGCCAGGTTTTATTGATCAACATGTTCATGGCGCTGCTGGTAGTGATGCAATGGATGGTACAATTGAAGATTTATCAAAGATTGCTTGTGCGCTTGCTAAAGAGGGAACAACCGGCTTTTTGGCAACAACTATGACGCAAAGCCCAGAAAACATTACTAAAGCATTAAAGGCTGTAAGAGACTACCGCCAGTTGAACAAAACAGAAGGTGCAGAAGTTTTAGGCGTTCACCTAGAAGGACCATTTATTGCCCCTGATTATATCGGTGCACAACCTCTTCAATATGTGGTAAAACCAAATTTGAAAGTTTTCAAAGAATATCAACAAGCAAGTGGTAATAATATTAAATTAGTAACTCTTGCACCAGAAGAAGCTGGATCTGATGAATTAATCAGTTACTTAGCAGCAACTAATGTTGTCGCGTCGATTGGCCATACAGCATCAAAATACACTGATATTAAAAAAGCAGTTGAGTTAGGTGCTTCTAATGTAACACATACCTATAATGCACAACGGCCACTGCATCATCGTGAAATTGGAACAGTAGGTAGTGCAATGCTATTTGATGAATTATATTGTGAATTAATTTGTGATACAATTCATGTTTCTGTACCAGCAATTTCGCTAGTTATTAAGACTAAACCTCATGATAAAGTGACACTAATTACCGATGCAATGCGTGCGAAGCATATGCCAGATGGTGATTATGAGTTAGGTGGCCAACCAGTAATTGTTGCTAATGGCGAAGCACGTCTACATGATGGTACTTTAGCAGGTAGTGTTCTTAGAATGAACCACGCTGTTCGCAATGTTACAAAAAAATGTATGCTTAATTTAACAGATGTCGTAGATTTTGCGACAATCAACCCGGCTAAACATTTAGGCTTAGACCAAGAAATGGGTAGTATTAAAGAAGGAAAATTAGCAAACTTTGCAATACTTGACGAGAATTTCGAAGTAGTAATGACTATCCGTCAAGGAAAAATAATTTATCAAGGAGAATAGTATGGATCAAAGAATTATCACTCTAATACAAGAAAAAATGCCACAAATAATTAAGTGGCGTCGCTATTTGCATATGCATCCTGAATTAAGTGATAATGAGTATAATACCCAAGACTACTTGATTAACGAATTAAATCAGCAAGGTATCAATAATGTTAAAAAAATAGCTACAACGGGGGTTGTAGCTCTTATTACCAATTCGCCATCTTGTTGTGTAGCTCTTAGATCTGATATTGATGCTTTGCCGGTTATGGAGAATACCGGATTATCATTTTCATCAAAGAACTCTGGCATAATGCACGCTTGTGGCCATGATGCTCATATGGCAATTTTACTGGGCTCAGCTAGTGTTTTAAATGAATTAAAGGCTGAACTTCCGGTTTCTGTTAAACTATTATTCCAACCAGCTGAAGAGACGACGGGTGGAGCAAAACGCATGATAGATGAAAAAGTTCTAGAAAATCCGAAGGTAGATGCTGTATTTGGTCTTCATATTGACCCCTATATTAAAACCGGACACGTATGGACCAAAAAAGGGGCAATGTATGCTTGTTGTGATACCTTTGATATTGTAATAAAAGGGAAAAGTGCACATGCGGCCAGACCAACGGAAGGAATAAGTGCTATTACTATTGCAGGCGATATAATTGCTAAATTGTCACTTTTAAATGAGAAATATCAAGATAGCGTTATTATATCAATTGGCACAATGAATGCGGGAACTATTAGAAATGTAATCCCCGATGAAGCGGTATTAAAAGGTACTATTCGCACATTAGATGAAAATACGCGTCAAAAAGTATTGTCTTCATGTGATGAAATTGTTAAAACTTCAGCTCAAAAATATCGTGGCAGTGCAGATTTTACTATAATGAGTGGTTATCCTGTTCTATATAATAACGACGGACTGTTTGAATATTTTACCGCTACCACTCAAACTACTTTACCGATAGATGCATTAGAACTTTCTGAACAAGCGCTTTATATATCGGAAGACTTTGCATATTTCAATCAATATGTGCCTAGTTTATTTTATAATTTAGGGGTGTTGGCTAACCCAAAAATAAAAATGGCACTCCATACACCAACATTAGACATTGATGAAGAAGCACTATATTATGGTGTTTTAATGCAAGTTGCATTAGTTCTAAATTATCATCAATGGTCAAAAGGAGAAAAAAATGTTAAATATTATTAATTATTCCAAAGCATATAGTGGTGGAAAAACGGCAGTAAGTAATTTATCAATTCATGTTGAACCAGGTGATTTATATGCATTCATTGGCCACAATGGTGCGGGTAAAACGACAACTATCAAAAGTATTGTTGGAATTTTACCATTTGAGTCTGGTGATATCTTAATTAATGGAATTTCCATTCTTGAAGATCCAATTGCTTGTAAGAAAATGCTAGCATATATTCCTGATAATCCTGATATCTATGAAACACTAACGGGAGCACAATATTTGAATCTAATTGCTAACATTTATAAAGTAGATTTAGCAAGAAGAGAAGAATTAATTAGAAAATATGCGACAGAGTTTTCCATTATTGATGACTTAAATAGTTTAATTGCAACTTATTCACATGGAATGAAGCAAAAGTTGGTTTTAATTAGTGCTTTTATTCATGAACCTAAATTATTAATCCTTGATGAACCATTTGTGGGCTTAGATCCAAAAGCTGCTTTTATCGTAAAGCAAATGATGAAAGACTTCTGTGAAGCAGGGGGAGCAATCTTTTTCTCGACTCATATCTTAGAAGTCGCCCAAAAATTATGCAACAAGATTGCAATAATCAAACAGGGTAAACTAATAAAAGCGGGTAATATGGAAGAATTGACGAAAGATGCATCACTTGAGGATGTCTTTATGGAGCTAACTGAAAATGCGTAATAGTTGGTTGCTAATTAAGAATTATTTTAATTGCTTTTTAGGAGGCTTTTTAAGAAAAAGAAAAGAAGCCAAATATATTTCCGCAATCCTCTTACTAGGTGTGATATCTTTTTTAATTGTGATGATGTTTGCTTCTACCGCTATTACAACTACCAAGGGCTTTTTAGAGATTGCAAAAGAATCGCCTGGTGCTGAAAGACTTGCGATGTTTAGTAATTGTGTTATGGCATTAGCAATGATGCTCTTCTTAACAGTAATGAGAAGTGTACGTGTTAATAAAAGTAATGATATGAATATTATTGCTGCACTACCCGTTAAAAAATCTGAGATAATCTTCGCAAAATCAGCATATAATTTTATCTTTGACTTTTCTACTTTGGCATTAATTAGTTTGCCTTCATTCATTGTTTATGCAGTTTTAGTTCCTGGTGCGGGAATTGCAATAGTTCTAAGAGGAATAGTTGTAGTCATTATGCTAACAATGCTTTGTGGGGCGTTATCAGCGCTAATTAATTATTTGTTTAATAAATTGGCAAGCGTTTTTAAGTATTATAATATAGTCCAAACAATTTTATCACTAGTGTTAGTTGCTGGATTCTTGTATATTAATTATAGTTTACCATCTCTTTTAGAAAACTATGATGGCACAATTAACGAAATGATGAATAATATTTATCCTATTCGCCTATTAATGAGTTATATTTTAGATGGTATTCCATCAGCAATCCTCATAATTACTATTTGTAGTGTAATTCCCTTTATTTTAGTAATATTTATTCGAACTACTATTTATGGTAAAGAATCTAGAAACTATGTTAATAAGAACAAAGTATTATCGTTTAGTAATAAAAGTACACTTAAGTCGCTTTATCAAAAAGAATTAAAACGCTATATCACGACACCAATTTACACTCTTAATACAATTATTGGGGGCATTATGGGTATTGGCTTTAGTGTCGCCTTAGTTATTTTTGGGATTGATACTGTCCTACCGCTAGGTCAAGTTTTTCCCAATATGGCGGGGATTAATAGTGGTGCATTAGTAGTGATTATTAACACCTTGCTTTTTTCAACACTTGTAACAACCGGTACATCAATATCTTTAGAAGGAAAACAATTTTGGATTTTAAAAGCGCACCCAGTCAGCGAAAGAGATATTTTTAAAGCAAAATTATGGCTTAATATATCTGTATCAGCTGTATGCATTGCAATTGGTTTACCTTTTTCCATAATAGCTACTAAAGGTGAATACTGGGCGATGTTGATTGTATTGCCATTTCTTGCTAACATTATTTCAGCAATTCTAGGTTTATATCTAAATCTGCTATTTCCAAAAATGGAATGGGACAATGAAGAAGAAGTGGTTAAAAGATCACTATCAAGTGGTTTATCCATATTTGTTGGCCCTTTAGTGGTAATTATTCCTTTTATTGTTTACTTTACATTATTAAATAATCTACTTAATTTTGCCATATTTGCGCTTATTTTAGCGGCTATTTTCCTTTTATTAATTGGATTACTATTAAAATTGCTCTTTTCTAAAGGCGCTTTGCTATTTAGAAAAATATAATTTGTATTTTGCTTGCTAAAAATAAAAAAATTTGGTATACTAATAGCGTGATATTTTTTAAAAGCTCTTTTCCTACCATTCAATTTGATAGAAAACAGTCTTAAAAAAATCAAATTCGTAACGGAGGAAAATAATGGATAAACAAATCGTTTGCAAAGACTGCGGTCAAGAATTCACTTACACTGAAGGCGAACAAGAATTCTACTCTAGTAGAGGATTCAGTGAACCTGTAAGATGCAAAGCTTGCCGTGATGCAAGAAAAGCTCAAAAACAAAAAGATCAACAAAGATAGTTGAATTTTAGACCTGTGTATCAGGTCTTTTTTTTTATTGTGGAATAAATGTGCTTTTTTATCATTAAATGATTGCATAAACAATCTTTTTTTGGTAAAATAAGGATAGACATAAAACGCTAATGGATTTACATTACATATGTTAAATGGAGGGTAAAATGAAGAAAAGCATCAGAATTTTTGCAATTTTAAGTATTATGTTTTTTCTTGTAGCTTTAACAAGTTGTGAAGAAGGTGGTAGTACCAGTCTAGGTACATATCAACTTACACTTGTTAATCTAGCTAACAATGAAGAAACTGAAATTAGTCATGAATGGAATTCAGAGCTTACAGCAGAAGAGCTTATTGCTCTAAATATTCCTAATGGTTATTATATAGAAACATATGACGAAAATAACCAAAAGATTAATCTAAAAACTAATATTATATTGGATAGAGTATATTATCGACTCTTGCCTAACAAATATGATTTAACCTTTATTGGTGATAAAGGGCGTCTTTTTGTTGCGGAAGTTGAATATAATACGGATATTTCCAAATATGCGAATGAAAATTCAATTGATTTCGTTCGTGCTGAAAAAACAGGTTATGATTTCATTGGTTGGCACGCAGAAGGCGAAAATACAGCGCCATTATACACCCTAGATAAAATGCCTGCTCGTGATTTAACATTAAAAGCCAAGTTTGAAAAAGCTGACTATAATTTCACAGTACGTCTTAATGTGCCTAGTGAGATTGCAAACGATCCTGCTTTAGCAGGTGTTGTTGATCCAATTATTAATACAACTTATCAATATAAAGATCGTTTAATTAACTTCTTAACAGCTGATCAAAAGAAGGTACTTACTAGTCTTCCTGGTTATGTATTTGGTGGCTGGTATTTAGATAGTAATTTCCAAACTGCTTTTACAGATACTTCAATGCCAGGTAAAGACATTGAACTTTGGGGCAGATGGTATAATATGGGTATTAACCTAATTGATGGTAATAACGTTATCGTTAATTTAACTGGTGAACCTAATCAGCCGATTGCACTTCCTACGCAATATACAACTTACTATAAAGAAGGTTATAATTTCTTAGGCTGGTATGAGAAAGATGCTCAAGGTAATTATTTTGCTAATGCTTACGATTTTACTAGTATTCCTAGTGGTGTTGTTTCTTTATATGCAAAATATGAAGCTGCTGATGTTAACTATTTAGTAAGACATCATTTTGAAGATTTAAATGGTGGTTACTTAGTAGAAAACGAACCATTGACTGCCAAAGCAGAAACACTTGTTAATGCAACTATTATCACAAGAACAGGCTTCCAAAAAGTTGCTAATCATCAAGATGAGCATCTATCTGGAACTGTTAATGCAGATGGTACACTAGTACTTGACGTTTACTATGAACGCTTAAGCTACGCTGTAACATTTAATCTAAATAATGGTAGTCAAAACATTGTTCAGTATGTAAAATATCAAGCAGCAGCTGTTGCCCCTAATACACCTACTAAAGTAAGTGACGCACAGTTTTCATATGTATTTAAAGAATGGGATAAACAGCTTAATAATATTACTTCCTCAACAATCATAAATGCTGTATATACAAGTAATTTAAGAACATATACAGTTAAGTTCTATGCTGAAAATGGAACAACTGTACTTGCAAACAATACCGTTAATTATGATTCATTAGTAAGTGCAACAGCACCTACACCGACGAAAGCAGAAGATAATTATTATACTTATGCTTTTAAAGGCTGGGTAGCAATGAATTATTCACCAATTTATTCTTCTACAAATATGGTAACTACAGATTTATCATATAAGGCATCATGGACAGCATCAGCAAAGAGCTATGATCTTGTTTACAATCTAAATGGTAGAACAGATGCAAGTGCTGTTACTAATGATACATATTCCGTAGTTGATTTACCAACACTTGTTGTACCTTCTTCTGTATCACATAACTTTGTTGGATGGTTTACAAAGAATGGTACAGGCAATGATTGGGGCACTCAAGTTTCAAGCCTTTCAGCTAATGATTATGGTAATAAGACTCTTTATGCTAAATGGGCAATTAAGACTTTTACTGTTAAGTTCTATGATGAAAATGGTACAACTGAACTTGCAAGCAATGTCGTTAACTATGATTCATTAGTAAGTGCAACAGCACCTACACCAACAAAAGCATCAACTGATATGTTATCATATGCATTTGATAGTTGGGTAAAAATGACTAATGAACCTGATTATGTTGCAACTAATAAAGTAACGAGCAACCTTTCTTATAAGGCCACTTATACAACATCTGATCGAGAATATGCTATTACTTATGAATTAAATGGTGGAACTTGGACTGGAAATGCCGGTGTTACAACTTATAGAGTTGGATCAGCCGTTACATACAATTTGGTAAATAAAACTGATTGTATTTTCGAAGGTTGGTACACTAAGAGTGGCGCAGGTGATGATTGGGGCGAAAAGGTTACTGGTATAACTGCTAGTGAATTTGGCAATAAGAAAATTTACGCTAAGTGGACAGAACCTAAAACAATTCAAGAAGTAATTGACGCAGAGGTTAGTACTAATGTTTGGTATATCGTTACTGGTAAAGTAGGGGCGATTGCAGATGCTAATGCTCTAAAACATGGTAACTTTGACTTAATTGATCCGAACGATCCAACAATTAAAATTTATGTATATGGTGTTGCAAATGCCAATAAGGAAAAAGAGAAGTTTGCAGAAATGAACATCTTTGAAGGTGACACTATTACAATTATTGCTAATCGGACATTGTTTAAAACGACAAAGCAATTAGGAAATGCTTATTATGTATCACATGTTACTAAAACCTTAACTGATACTGAACGTGTTACGCGTGATGCTGATAGAATGGCTGATTATAGTGGTTCAAAGACAGAAGATTTTACAGTACCTACTAGTGGAATTAGCGGAACTACATTTGCATGGAGTTCATCAAATCCTGCTGTATTAAGCGTAAATGGTGGCAATATTACAGTTACACCGGGTGCTACTGATACTGCATTAAAACTAACAGTTACTGTTAGTTATGGTGGTGCTACACCGGTTCCTGTTGATTTTGATATATTGGTTCCTACATTACCTCTTGCTGGTGAGCAAGTTATATACAGCACTGATTTTGAGAATAGTGCATATGTGGCTACTACTACATATGATAATACAACCCCTCGCACTTTTAATGATTGGTCAACTACAATGGGTACCATATCTACTACCGCTCCAATAAATGGTACTAAGAGTATGCAAATGCGTTCATATAAAAATAATCTCAATATTGGCTTAATGACAACTTTCAATGCATACGACCGAGTAACTAGATTTACCTTTAACGCTAAATCGACTAATGGTACTCCAACATTGGTTGTAAAATATAATGTTGATGGTGTGTCTTACACTTTAACTGAACGTTTTGGAAGAAGACTAAGTATTACTGTTCAAGAATTTGAATATGTCTTGCCATCAACAACAAGTAATGTTAAAATAGAAATATATAATGAAGCAATTAATGAAAAAACCTATTTAGTTATCGATGATGTAAAAATCTATGGTATTCCTTCAACAGCAACTAAATATTCAGTAACATATGCTGCAAATAATGGTAGTGGTTCAGTGAGTGATGTTACTTACTATCCAGGCGAAGAAGCAACTGCTGCAGTAAATACATTTACAGATCCGGATGGTAGAGTATTAGCAGCATGGAACACACTGCCACTTGGTAATGGTACTAGTTATTATGCAGGTGATAAATTTAATGTTCTAGCAAATACTACTTTATATGCACAGTGGCGTGATGCTAGAGAGTTTGCGTTAGTTACTGATATTTCTGAATTAACAAATGGTTGTGAAATTATGATAGTAGCAAGAGATTATGATGAAGCGATGTCGAGTACTGCTGAAGGTTTTGATGAAGATGAAAATTTATACTCATATTCAATAACGGAAAATTTCCCTACAAATACAATTAGTCCAGTTAGTGGTGTAGTAATATTATCTGTTTTGGAGAAAACGGCAAATAGTGATTATTGGTTAATGTCAGAAGGTAAATACTTAACAGGCTCTAATAGTAATAATACTAGTCAAAAATTATCTTTTGCAAGTATTGTTGATTTAAATACTTCTTATTGGAAGATTACTATATCAAACGATGGTATAGCAACTATTAAATATAGTGAAAGCGCTAATGAATTATCTATACGGTATTTGGGAGGCCGTTTCCGCATATTCCCTATAGGAATGGGAGGATTAACGTCGGTTTTAATTTACAAAAAGATTACTACACCAAGCACTACTACATATACAGTAGATTATGATGCAAATACAGGCAGTGGCACAATGGCTGATACAGATAGTCCATATGCAGCTTTAGCCGAAGTAACTGTAAAAG
>CAYJAQ010000013.1:0-30813 GCA_964368275.1 uncultured Staphylococcaceae bacterium | reverse complement strand
GATTAAGAATAGATATCTAATTATCTATTTTTATTTTTTTTTACGCAAAATATGGTAAAATAATAACAGAACGGAGATAGTTATGGAAAAAGAACAAATTATATTTGAAGCTAAACGTTGCCTGCAATGCCATGTACCATCTTGTGAAGTAGGATGTCCTGCTGGTGTATCAATAAAGAAATATTTAAAGGCAATTACTGAAGGAGACTTCGAAAAAGCTTATAGAATAATCTTACAGAAAAACATTTTTCCCGACTTATGTGGACTGCTTTGCAATCATGAAAAACAATGTGAAGGTAAGTGTGTGCGCAATAAAATAGATAGCCATGTGAATATTGGGTATATTGAAAAGAGTGTCGGGGCAAAATATTGTGGACAATTGAGTAATCAAATTCCTGTTGAAAATTGTAATATTAATTGCAAAATAGCAATAGTTGGTGCTGGTGTTACCGGCTTAACCTGTGCACTAGTATTAGCAAAAGCGGGATTTCAAGTGACAATATTTGAAAAAGAGAACCATATAGGTGGAACAATCAAAGATTACATTCCAACCTTTCGCTTAGATTTTGATTTCACAAAGAATGTAATAAGCCAATTAACTAAACTAAATGTTAGCATTAAGTATCAACAAGAATTAGGTAAGAATTTAAAATGGCCTGATTTACTAGATTACCAATACCGAGTTATATGCACTGGAGCCATGATTCCCACTGCAATCAATATAAATAATTATTCAAATTGTTATCAAGCTTTAGATATCTTAAAAAGCTATAATAAAGGAGAATGCAAAATAACAGCTGAAGAAGTGGTAGTTATTGGGGCGGGAAATGTTGCTATGGACGTTGCTCGAGCGTTAAAAAGATTGAAAAACGATGTAACGATTGTCTACCGCCGTACTTTAGAAAATTCGCCTGCTGCTAAAAAAGAGATTAATAGTATGATTAATGAAGGTGTAAAAGTACGTAATCTGCGTGCTCCACTTGATGTAATCACCAAAGATAATAAGACTATTGGCTTAAAGTGTCAGAAAATGCGCTTAGTAGAAAATTTGAATGGCGGACGTTTAAATGTTGAACCTATTAATGGTGAAACAGAAGATATTTCAGCAAGTATTATTGTCACCGCACTTGGTAGTAAAAGTGATTATTCCATTTTAGAGAATACTACTAACCTACAAAATGGTTGGCTATCCTTTCAAAAAGAAAACCAAAATTATTTTGGTGGGGATTATTTCACAGGCCCTAATACAATTGTCAATGCGATGAATGATGGCTATAAATTTGCCTTAGATATTATTAATAAAGAAAAGCAAATTGATGCTATTAATAAATCAGGTCGATCAATTTTTTTTGGTGGTTCTTTTAATCCTCCGACTATTGCACATTATGAAATGGTCGAATACTTAAACAAGAGATTTACAAATCGAATCATTGTACTACCTAATGGCAATTATTATCCCAGCAAAGAATTAGTAAGTTGTGATCATCGCTTTAATATGTTGAAACTACTAACCAAATATTTACCAAATGTGGAAGTGAGTGATTATGAGAATCACCATCAATTTGAAGGTACTATCAGAACTTTAGAACACTTTAATCATCCCTATTTTGTAATAGGTGGTGATTCACTTGCAAATTTACCAAAATGGATCGATGGCGAAAAACTAATAGCAGAAAATGATTTTATCGTTTTTAATCGTTTTTCAGATAATGCTGTTGATATCATTGATAATAATCCGCTGCTAAAAAAATTTGCAGAGCATTTTATTATCCTTCATGTACCGATTAGTAATGTTTCTGCAACTGAATACCGAACCACTAAAGACAAAAATTTAGTAACTGAAGAAGTAAGAAAATACATAGAAAAATATGACTTATATTAGGAGGAAATTATGAAACATAATTTTATCAAGGTTGCAGTAGCTTCACCCAAAGTGGCTATCGGTCATCCAATTGCCAATACTAAAGAAATTTTGCAAATTATCAAAAGTGATCAAAAGAATGCTATTTTTCTCTTTCCTGAACTGGCGATTCCTGGCTATAGTTTAGGTGATTGGATCTTTAATCGTGAAGTAATCCAAGAATCATATGATGCCCTTGCCCTATTGTTAGAAAACAACGACAACCATTTGGTTATTGTTGGTACTTTATTGGAATATAATAGTGCTCTATATAATGTTTCTGTTGTTATTGAAGGTTCCAAAATCCTTGGCATTATTCCCAAGGTTTATCTTCCTCGTAATAATGAATTTTACGATTCACGGTTTTTTGTTTCGGGTGAATCTTTCTTTGAAAACCCTACGCAAATCGAAGTATTAGGTCAAAAAGTCAACTTTGGCAGCACTATTTTTACTTCGTCAAACGATGAGATTACTTTTGGTGTAGAAATTTGTGCTGATGCTTGGAGTCCAGCTTCTCCTAATAATACTTTGTATCTACAAGGAGCTGAAGTCGTTTTTAATTGTTCAGCAAGCACTTTTTATGTAGGTAAAAGTAGTGTTCGTGTTGACTTGTGCCGTAGTGCCAGTTTAAAAGGATGTGGGGCATATATTTATACATCATCTGGTGCTAGTGAGACTAGTAGTGATGTTTTATATACTGGTCATCAGATTGTCTCTGTTAATGGTGACATAATCTTAAATAATGAACAATTGACTTTTGAGTCGTGCATCTCATATGTAGATATTGATATGGAAGCTATTAAATATGCTCGTTTAACAAAAGGTTGGTTCAACACCAAGAGAGAGAAAAATATTATTCCAAAGATTGGTTTTACTACGCCTAAATATGAGAATTACTGTTTTGATACTTTGCCTTCTGCTCACCCCTTTGTAACTAGTGTAGATGAATCTAATCAAATAATTGATGTTGTTACTTGTGCATTATATAAACGGATGTGTTACGCTAAAGCAGATGGTATGGTACTTGGCATCAGTGGTGGACTAGATTCAACTCTTGCCTTACTGATGTGTGTTGAAATGGCCAAGCGATATCAGTTTGATTTAAAGAAAATTCATGCGTGTACTTTACCTGCTTTGGCAACTACTTCAACAAGCAAGAATATTGCTAAAAAGCTAATGGCGAAACTTAACGTTGATGATATTGAGATTCCTATTGGCGCAGCTGTAGAAGAGCATTTAGAAATGATAGGTCATGACCAAAATTTAAAAGATGTTACTTATGAAAATGCCCAAGCTAGATATCGTACTTTAGTATTGATGAATTATGCCAATAAGTCAAAGAGTTTAGTTGTTGGTACAGGAGATATGAGTGAAATAGCATTAGGATGGTGTACCTTTAATGGCGACCATATGTCAATGTATAATATTAATTCAGGATTGCCGAAAACGGCTGTTAAAAACCTTGTTAACCACTTTATAAGTAAATATCCAGAGATAAAAGACGAATTACTACATGTTGTTAATGCTCTCATAACTCCTGAGCTTACAAGTGGTTCGCAATCGACAGAAGCTATTATTGGTAAGTACGAAGTAAATGACTTTATAATGTATCAAATATTAGCCCGCGGTTCCAGTAAAGATCGCTTAGTGGTATTGTTAAATGCAATTTTTAATTTGTCAAATGATGAAGCTTCTACTTATTATGATAATTTTATGAAAAGATTTAAATCCCAGCAATACAAGCGTTTGTCAGGACCTGAAGGAATTAAAGTATTTGAAGTTTCACTATCACCACGTTCTGATTTTCGGATGCCTGGTGATATGAAATAAAATAATGGCGTAAATGGCTTGTAAAATAAACATACAAATGCTATAATAATAAAAATGATATAAAAATCCTGAGAAAAGGAAGAATAAAAGTGGGACTAATATAGAGAAAAGTCGGTTGGTGCAAGACTATTAGTAACTTTTATGGGTAGCCTTGGAGGAGCTAAAGGGAAATAACAGTACTTTTAGCCGTTACTCGCGTTAAGAGATTTGAGGGCACAAGTATACTTGTGAACTAAGGTGGTACCGCGAAAACATTTTCGTCCTTAGAAATTCTAAGGACTTTTTTTATTGGAGGAGAACATGAACAAGTTTACAAAAAAAGAATTGGCACCAAAATATGACCATTTAACAGTAGAAATGGGTAAGTACGATTATTGGCTAAAGGAAGGCTTTTTTGACAGTGGTGATAAGACAAAGATTCCGTATACAATCGTTATTCCACCTCCTAATGTTACTGGTAAGTTACATTTAGGTCATGCTTGGAATACAACAATTCAAGATATTATCATCCGTCAGAAGCGTATGCAAAATTATGACGTTTTATGGTTACCTGGTATGGACCATGCTGGTATTGCCACTCAAGCTAAGATTGATGCAAAATTAAAAGCACAAGGAGTTAGCCGATATACAATAGGTCGCGAAAAGTTTTTGGAGACAGCTTGGCTGTGGAAAAAAGAATATGCTGATTTGATTAGAAAACAATGGGCTGCTCTTGGGTTATCTTTAGACTATAAGAAAGAACGTTTTACCCTAGATGAAGGCCTTAATAAGGCTGTTAATCATGTCTTTATAACTTTATATAACGAAGGGCTCCTATATCGTGGCGAGAAAATAATCAATTGGGATGTTCAAAGTAAAACGGCACTATCCAATATTGAAGTGGAGTACAAAGATATAGAGGGTGCATTTTATTATTTCATTTATCCTTTTGTAGATGGTAATGGTGGATTAGAAATTGCAACTACTCGACCTGAAACGATGTTTGGTGATACCGCTTTGATGGTACATCCTGCAGATGAACGTTATCAAACATATATTGGTAGAGAAGTTTATATTCCTGGCACAACCCGAAAAATTCCGGTTATTGCTGATGAATATGTAGACATCGAATTTGGAACAGGTATTGTAAAAGTAACTCCTGCTCATGATCCAAACGATTTTGAAGTAGGTAATCGTCATAATCTTGAACGTATAATATGTATGAATGAAGACGGCACGATGAATAGTTATGCGGAAGAATTTGAAGGATTAGATCGCTTTGAATGTCGTAAGAAGGTTATTGAAAAATTACAATCTTTAGGTTTATGCCCAAAAATTGAAAAAATGATTCATGCTGTTGGTCATTCCGAAAGAACTGGTGTTATTGTTGAACCACGCTTATCTAAGCAGTGGTTTGTGAAAATGGACCAACTGGCTAGGGATGTTTTAGAAATGCAAAGTAGTGTAGAAAAAATTGAGTTTTTCCCTGAACGTTTTGAAAAGACTTTTTCCGTTTGGCTAGAGAATACCCAAGATTGGTGCATATCTCGGCAATTATGGTGGGGCCACCGGATACCTGCTTGGTACAAAGGTGATGAATTAAAAGTTTCATTAACCTCACCTGGTGAAGGTTGGAAGCAAGATGAGGATGTTTTAGACACATGGTTCTCCAGTGCATTGTGGCCTTTTTCTACGTTAGGTTGGCCAGATGATACATGCGATCTTACTCGATATTTCCCTACAGACTGTTTAGTGACTGCTTATGATATTATTTTCTTCTGGGTAGCTCGAATGGCCTTCCAGTCGCGTCATTTTATGAAACAAAGACCATTTAAGAAGTGTTTAATTCATGGATTAATTCGCGATGAACAAGGCCGCAAGATGAGCAAGTCTTTAGGAAATGGTATTGATCCATTTGATTTAATTGAGAAATATGGTTGCGATGCATTAAGATACTTTTTGGCTACTAACTCTACACCTGGTCAAGATTTACGTTATTCTGAAGAAAAAATTGCATCATCTTGGAATTATATTAATAAAATATGGAATGTATCGCGTTTTATTCAAATTAATCTAACTAACAATAATTATGAAGATCAAGAAATTAATTTTAGTAAACTAAGTTTCTTGGATAAATGGATAATTAACAAACTTAATGATGTAATTATTGGTGTAAATGCAAATTATGAAAAGTTTGAATTTGGCGAAGCTGCTCGTCTTATCTACAATTTTGCTTGGAATGATTTTGCCTCATGGTATTTAGAATTGACAAAAGTGGTATTTAACACGGATGAATATGACAAAATAAACACTTGCGCGGTTTTAAAAACCATTTTAATTAGTATTTTAAAATTGTTGCATCCTTTTATGCCTTTTGTTACTGAAGAAATTTATCAAATATTTGAAAATTCGACGATTGTAACTAGTAAATGGCCTAAAATTTTACCATTAATTGATAACAATGAAAATGAGCAAATGGAAACCCTTATAGCAATTATTACGGCTGTACGTAATGTTCGTTCAGAAAAGAATGTTGCTCCAAGTAAGAAAATTGCTGTTAATCTAGAAACTAACGATACTTCACTTAAACAATTTCTTATTAAAACAGATGCCTTTCTTAATCGTTTTGTTAATTATGAAACACTTAATATTGCCGAAGAAGTTAGCAAAGAAGATGCGGTTACAACTGTTTTAAAAAATGTTAACGTCGTAATTTCTATGAAGGAATTAATTAATTATCAAGAAGAATTGACTCGATTAACTAAGGAAAAAGAACGTCTAGAAGCTGAAGTTGAGCGTTCTTCTAAAATGCTTAGTAATCAATCTTTTATCTTGCGTGCGCCAGAGAGCAAAATTAACAATGAAAAAGACAAACAAAAAGTGTATTTACAACAATTAGAAGAAGTAAATAATCTAATTGCTCATATTAAGAAGGCGTTATAATGGCTAATAATAAAGATTGGCATTTGTTCGATAATACCAATGAATTTTTAAAGTGGATTGAAAATGAACACCGCTTTTCTAAAAAAGTTTCTTTAGAGAAGATGGCTTTTTTGTGCAAACTTTTCGGTAACCCACAGGATAAAATCACAACTATTCACGTAACGGGAACTAATGGTAAGGGTTCGGTAGTATCCTACTTGTATAATATTTTCCATGAAGCAGGCTTAAATGTTGGCTGCTATACATCTCCCTATATTACCCGCTTTAACGAACGGATCTGCTATAATGGAATAATGATAAGTAATACTGATATTTTACGTATTGCAAATCAAATTATTAAACATTATGATGAGATCTATGAAGCTGGTTTTGAAAAACCATCGTTTTTTGAGTTTATCACTTTACTTGCTTTCATATACTACGCTGAAATAGTTGAACTTGATGTGGCTATTATTGAAGTCGGAATTGGGGGAAAACTTGATTCGACTAATGTGATAAAACCAATTTTATCTATTGTTACTAATATTGCATATGATCATATGAATGTACTTGGTAATACACTAACAGAAATATTGGACAATAAACTAGGTATTGTAAAAACTGGTGTTCCAGCTATTATTGGTGTAAATACGAAAGAGCTGATTGATCAAGCTAATGAATATGCTCTATCAACTAATAGTGAAATGACTTTTCCTTTAACAGAAAAGCCGGATATCACATCAATGTCTATTACAGGAAGCGAGTTTTCCACAAAAAGCTGCTCAAATGTGATAATAAAAATGCCCGGTTTTCATCAAATAGAGAATGCAATGGTAGCTATTGCTGGGATCGATGCCTTAAATAAAAGAAATTTTCCCAATAATCATTCAAAACGTTTAACGAGTAAATTACCAATTAATGACGTAATATTAAAGCGAGGTCTCGAAAAGACTACTTGGCTAGGACGTTTTGAAAAGATTGTGGATGACCCATTAATTATTATTGATGGTGCTCATAATATTGATGGAATAACGCGTATTCTCGAATTTGTTAAGACTCTGGACTATAGGAGTAAACGTTGTATTTTTGCTTGTTCTGACAATAAAGAAAAGCTAAAGATGGTAACGGAAGTAGACAAATGCTTTGATGAAGTTATTTATACAGCATTTTCTTATAAGAGACATAGTGATGCTTTGGAATTATTTGAAATGTCTAATCATGAAAATAAGATTATCAATAATGATATAGATGATATAATTGATTATGTGTACGAAAAACCAATGGCACTAAATCTATTTATTGGAAGTTTATATTTCGTTAGTGAAATACGTCCTAAATTAAAAGCCAAGGAGCAATTGAAGTGATTCGATTGCTTTTTTTGGAGGATAAATGATTATTAAAGAAATTCCAATTTGGGAACGACCGCGAGAAAGAGGTATATCAGAAGGTATTGAAAAATTATCTAGTATCGAATTATTAGCAATTATTCTGAGAACAGGCACAAAAAATGTTTCAGCAACAGAAGTAGCTGCTCAGATATTGAATAAAATAGAAAGCATTAATGATTTATCACAGATATCATTTAAAGAATTAGAGACGATAAAAGGAGTAGGTCCCACAAAAGCTATTACCATTATGGCGGCTATTGAATTAGGCAAGCGAATTAACTGTAAAATGACCAATCATATATCAGCCATAAAGCCATCTGAGATATTTGAAATGTTAAAAAGTGAATTACGACCTTTAAAACAAGAACACTTGTACGCTTTATATTTAGATGCTAAAGGTAAGTTGATTAACCGAAAACTGATAAGTATGGGAGGACTTTCGGCTACTATTGTTGATCCTAAAATAATATTCCGATGGGCTTACAAAAATGCAGCGTTGGGCATCGTATTAGTACACAACCATCCTAGTGGTGATGTAAAACCCAGTCAACAAGATATAAAGATGACGGAAAATATCATTAAGCAATCTAAATATTTAGATTTTAGCATTCTTGATCACATTATTATCGGTGATTCATTTTTTAGTATGCGGTTGGGTACTGACATCTTTGACTAATATTTGTATATTTGTTTTAGAAGGTGCATATTATTAATTGGTGATATTGTGGAGAACCAACAAAAAACAATAAAAAAGTATTATAAACTAAAAGAAAAGAAGGAAAGAACCCAGACCAAAAAGATATTAGCAGGAACAGAAAAAAGAACCTATTTTGATAGGTTATACTTCCGCATCTTTCTAAGCTCAATTCTTCTGTTAAGTCTTGTAGTAGTAGGAAAATACATCACACCCAATATTAGTGAAATATTACTGGAACACAATAACGTTTTAAGCATTATTGATAAACTAAATATTCCACTTCTAAAAAATGACGAACAAAGTGTTTCAAATTATCAGATGTACGAAAATATAACATTTGAAAACGGCATTAATTTTGTTAGTAGTGATAGTTTTTCAGGCGTTAATGCTTTTGAATCAGGTATTGTAGTCGAAATAAAACGAATTAATGATACATATGAGATTCTTGTTAAAGATAGTGATGGCATAGAGTATTACTATCATGGATTAGAAAGTATAGATTGTTACTTGTATCAATATGTTTCAGCTGGCGATATCATTGGTAAAGCAGAATATAAAAAAGGCTTTTACATGTTCTCAATAATGATCCTAAAGAAAAATGAACTACTAGATATTTATGCATTTGAGTAACAAGATTGTTATTCATCCTTCCTTTCTCTTTTTCCTTTATTTATCACTATTTACAGGTTATGCTATAGAAGCTATTATCTTTGCATTAATAATATTTATTCATGAATTTGCTCACTTAGTAGTTGGCAGTTTATTCGGGGTAACACTTCGCCAAATTAATCTAACAGGTATTGGCGGGATAATTGAATTAGAAAATACGCCTGGTGGAATAAAAGATATCATAATAAGTTTAGCAGGACCACTAGCAAATGGCATAATTATAATAGTTCTTTCTATAATTAAAAAACGCGTACCTGACTCTACTTATGCGACATTATATCAATTCAATATAGTAATGATTTTTGTCAACCTCGTTCCTATCTATCCCCTCGATGGTTATCGTGTTTTAAAAGCATTAATGTTATGTGTTTTTGATGATGAATATACCATGGATTGTATGTTGTATTTAAGTCTAATTCTTATCGCAATAGTAAGTATCTTGTGTTACATCTTTCAGTTTCATCTAGGCTTTTTAATTATTATATTTCTATTATATAAAATACTAAAACTAGGAAATAATCGTGAATATTATCGGCTAAAAAAATACTCTTTTCTAAATGGAGCAATTTATAAATACTAATTTCAAAGCAATTTCATTTATATTACACTTATTGATGTGGTATAATAACATTGAGGTGAAAAAATGAAAAAATTTACTACTAATGAATTTAAAGCATTACTAACAGAAGAAGGACTAGTCTTGGCAGATTTTTTTGCAACTTGGTGTGGACCATGCAAAATGTTGACACCGGTATTGGAGGACTTGTCTGAGTCATTGCCGAATAATATAACTATAGCGAAGATTGATATCGATGAAGAAACTGAATTAGTTAGGGAATATCGTATCACTAGCGTACCAACTTTGTTACTATTTAAAAATGGAAAAGTTGTTGATAGTGCTATTGGATACCGCAGCAAACAAAATTTATTGGGCATGATTGAAAGTGCAAACAAAGAATAGGGATTAGCTATTATGCTAATTCCTTTTTTATTTGTAGTTGTTTTATTTGCATTTGTATGCAAATTATGGTATAATAATCAGCGTAAGTTTGGGCTTTAAAATAAGAGCTCAGCTATAATATCGAAAAAGGAGATATATATGAGCAAATTTGTTTATTTATTCAGTGAAGGTAATGCAACAATGCGTAATTTGCTTGGCGGTAAAGGTGCTAATTTAGCCGAAATGACTAATATTGGTTTACCAGTTCCTCAAGGATTTACAGTAACTACAGAAGCTTGTACAAAGTATTATGTAGATGGTAAAACATTAACTTCAGAAGTAGTTGATCAAATTTATACTGCCTTACATACTATTGAAAATATGTATGGTAAGAAATTTGGCGATTCAAATAATCCGCTATTAGTGTCTGTAAGAAGTGGTGCCCGTGCTTCAATGCCTGGTATGATGGATACTATTTTAAACTTAGGTTTAAATGATATTTCTGTAGAGGGTTTAGCAAAATTAACTAACAACCCACGTTTTGCATACGATTCATATCGTCGTTTCATTCAAATGTTTGCTGACGTAGTTATGGAAATTGAAAAGGCTAATTTTGAAGCTTTACTTGACGAGCGTAAAAAACAAAAAGGCGTTACTTTAGATACTGACTTAGATGCAGAAGATTTAAAGAACTTAGTAACAAAATTCAAACAAAAATATTCAGAATTAAAGGGCGAAGAATTTCCTCAAGACCCTAATGTTCAATTATTAGAAGCAGTAAAAGCTGTATTTAGATCTTGGGATAATCCGCGTGCTAACGTTTATCGTCGTCTTAACAACATCCCGTATGAATGGGGTACTGCAGTAAATGTTCAATCAATGGTATTTGGTAACATGGGTGAAGATTCAGGTACAGGTGTTGCATTTAGCCGTAATCCTGCTACTGGTGAAAAAGTGTTATACGGAGAATACTTATTTAATGCACAAGGCGAAGACGTTGTTGCAGGTATCAGAACACCATTCCCAATTGCTCACTTAGAAGAAGATAATAAAGAATTATATAATCAATTCAAGAGTGTTTCAGAAAAACTTGAAAAACACTACCGTGATATGCAAGATATGGAATTCACTATTGAAAAAGGTCAATTATTCATGTTACAAACTCGTAACGGTAAAAGAACTGCTCAAGCAGCTTTAAAGATTGCGATTGATTTAGTTCATGAAGGTTTAATTAGCGAAAAAGAAGCAGTAATGATGGTTGAACCAAGTTCATTAAATGCATTATTGCATCAAGGATTTGATCCTGCAGCTTTAAAGAAAGCAAAAGCTATTTCTAAAGGCTTAAATGCTTCTCCTGGTGCTGCCTGTGGTCAAGTTGTTTTCACTGCTGCTCGTGCAAAAGAATTAAAAGAAAATGACAAAAAGGCAAAATTAATTTTAGTTCGTTTAGAAACTAGTCCAGAAGATATTGAAGGTATGATTGCTTGCCAAGGTATTTTAACTGCTCGTGGTGGTATGACAAGCCATGCAGCTGTAGTTGCTCGTGGTATGGGTACTTGCTGTGTAGCTGGTGCTGGTGAAGTTCTTGTAAATGAAGAAGAAAAATACTTTACTATTAATGGTAAGAAGTTCAATGAATTAGATTGGATCTCAATTGATGGTTCTACAGGCTATATTTATGGTGAAAAAGTTGCTACTATTGATGCATCAGTATCAGGCGATTTTGCTACATTAATGGCATGGTCTGATAAATATCGTGCATTGAAGATTCGTACTAATGCTGACAATCCTCGTGATGCCAAAGTTGCCGTATCATTCGGTGCCGAAGGTGTTGGTCTTTGTCGTACTGAGCATATGTTCTTTGAAGCAGATCGCATCATGGCAGTTCGTGAAATGATCGTAGCTGATAATGAAGCAGATCGTCGTAAAGCACTAGCTAAAATCTTACCTATGCAACGTCAAGATTTTGTTGGAATCTATGAAGTTATGGGGCCTCGTCCTGTTACAATTCGTTACTTAGATCCACCTCTACATGAATTCTTGCCTCATACAGATGAAGATATCGCTGTATTAGCAAAAGAAATGGGAATTACATTTGACAAATTAAAAGCTACAGTTGATTCATTACATGAATTCAACCCAATGCTTGGCCATCGTGGATGCCGTTTGAGCATTACTTATCCTGAAATTGCTGAAATGCAAACTCGTGCTGTAATTGAAGCTGCATTAGAAGTAAACAAAAAAGGATTAAATGTAAAACCAGAAATTATGATTCCACTAGTTGGTGATATCAAAGAATTAAAATATGTAAAAGATGTTGTAGTAGCAACTGCTGAAAAAGTAATGGCTGAACAAAATACATCAATTTCATATAAAGTAGGTACTATGATAGAAGTTCCTCGCGCTGCTTTGACAGCTGAGGAAATTGCTAAAGAAGCTGAATTCTTTAGTTTTGGTACTAATGACTTAACACAAATGACTTTTGGTTTCAGTAGAGATGATGCTGGTAAATTCTTAGAAGAATATTACTCACGCAAAGTTTTCGAAAATGATCCATTTGCACATGTTGATCAAAATGGTGTTGGTAAATTAATGAAGATGGCTGCTGAAGCTGGCCGAAAAGTTCGTGGTAATGATATCCACTTGGGCATCTGCGGTGAACATGGTGGCGACCCTTCATCAATTGAATTCTGTCATAATATTGGTCTTGATTATGTTTCTTGCTCTCCTTTCCGTGTGCCTATTGCACGTTTAGCTGCAGCACAAGCAAATATCAAAAACCCTAGATAGTAAGTTTGAGTGAGCGTTTTATGCTCACTTTTTCTTCTAAAAAAATGTTTGATAAAAATTGCTATATTACTTGCATTTTTTTGACAATTATAGTATAATATGCATGTTGCGAATTCTAGCAACCGCACAGAAAAGGTTTTAACATCATTTGATGACCTTAATGGCGTGTCTTAAAAATAATTATGAGGAGGTGCAATTAGATGTACGCAATTTTTGTTACTGGTGGTAAACAATACCGTGTTCAAGAAGGTGATTCAATTTATATTGAAAAATTACCTAATGAAGTTGAAGAAGAAGTAACTTTTGATGAAGTTCTATTGGCAGGTACTAAAGTAGGTACTCCATATGTTAAGGGCGCTAAAGTTATTGGAACAGTTGAAAAACATGGTCGCGGTAAGAAGATCATAATCTTCAAAATGAAGCCTAAGAAAAATTATCGCAAAAAACAAGGTCATCGTCAAGCTTACACAAAAGTTCTTATCAAAGAAATTATCGCGTAGGTAGGAAAAATGACGACTGCCGTCTTTAAATCAAAAAATGATAGACTATATTCTTTCACTGTTAGTGGACATGCTAATTATGACGAATATGGTAAAGACATTGTATGTAGTTCAATTACTACAGCTGTATTCACTAGTTTGAATTTAATTGATCGCATTATTAAAAAAGATAATTATCAATTAAAAACAGACGATAGTATAGGTTATGTTGATTTTGTATTAGTTAGTGATAATGTTGAAGTGTTTACAATAATAGAAAATCTACTGGATGTTCTAACGAATATTCAGAAACAATATCCTAAACATTTGAAAATAAAATTAGAAAAATAGCCCAAATATAAGGAGGTGGCACTAATGTTAAGATTTAATTTGCAATTTTTTGCATCCAAAAAAGGAGTAGGATCTACTAAGAATGGTCGTGACTCTCGTTCTCAACGCTTAGGTGCTAAATTATCTGATGGTCAATTCGCTACTGCTGGTTCAATCATTTATCGCCAAAGAGGAACTAAGGTTCATCCTGGTAATAATGTAGGCATTGGTAGTGATGATACTTTATTTTGCATGATCGATGGCGTCGTAAAATTCGAAGTTATCGGCAAGGGCAGAAAACAAGCATCAGTTTACCCTGTTCAAGAATAATTGACTAAGCAAACTAGCACTTCAATCTTGAAGTGCTTTTATAATATTAAGGAGGAAAAGGACTATGTTCGTTGATAGCGTAAAAATATTTGTAAAAGCAGGGCGCGGTGGCGATGGCATAGTAGCTTTCCGCCGTGAAAAATATGTCCCTAAAGGTGGCCCATCTGGAGGAAAAGGTGGTCATGGTGGTGATGTAATCTTTGTAGGAGAAAGCGGACTAACAACACTTTTAGATTTTCGTTTTAAGAAGAAAATTGTAGCAGATGATGGCCAAAAAGGTATGAATAAAGATATGTATGGTGCTGATGGCGAAAATACATATGTAAAAGTCCCGATTGGAACAACAATTATTGACTCTGATACTAATCGCATAATTGGGGATATAACTCGTCATAATCAAGAAGTTATAGTTTGCCATGGAGGGAAAGGCGGACGTGGAAATTCGTTCTTTGCAACACCTCGTAACCCAGCACCAATGATATCGGAAAAAGGAGAGCCCGGTGAAGAATTTAATGTTCAGCTTGATCTTAAAGTTTTAGCAGATGTTGGATTAGTTGGCTTTCCAAGCGTTGGTAAAAGTACATTAATCTCTGTTGTTAGCGCTGCAAAACCTAAGATTGCAGATTATCACTTTACGACGTTGATACCAAATCTTGGTGTAGTCGGTGTCCCAGATGGACGAAGCTTTATTATGGCGGATTTACCAGGATTAATTGAAGGTGCTCATCAAGGAGCAGGTCTAGGCATTCAGTTTTTAAAACATATTGAAAGAACTCGGGTAATTGTTCATATTATTGATATGAGCGGTCAAGAAGGCCGTGACCCAATTGATGACTATCGTAAAATTAATAAAGAGTTGGAAATATTTAATGCTGATTTATTAAAGCGTCCTCAAATTGTTGTTGCTAATAAAATGGATTTACCAGATTCATCCGGCAATCTAACTAAGTTTAAAAAAGCATTAGGTATCGACGATGTAATTGCTATTTCTGCAATTACTAAGACGAACTTAAATGAACTGCTTTATGCAATTGCTGATGCGATTGACAAAGCTAGAAGCAATCAGCAATTGGAAGAAACTTATGACGAAGTTGTTGAATACAAATTTGTAGAACCAGTTGAACCGTTCACAATTACTTTAGAAAGCGATGGTGTTTATAATGTCACTGGTCCTGCTGTTAAGAAATTATTTGAACGAATCGATTTTAGCATTGATGCCAATGCCAAACTATTTGCTCAAAAACTTAGAAACATGGGCGTTGACAAAGCACTTCGCGAAAAAGGAGTACAGGATGGTGACACTGTTCGTATATTTGATTACGAATTTCAATTTTTTGATTAAATAATAATATTTTAGAGGAGATTTTATTCATGGAAAGAAAAGATACTTTAACTAGAAGACAATCAATTGTAAAAATTGTTCAATTTGCAACATTATTGGCATTTGAATTAATAATTGCATTTACACCTTTAGGAACTATTCAAATAGGACCTGTAGCAGCTGGCTTGCACATGATCCCGGTAGTTTTAGCAGGAATATTAATGGGGCCTTTATATGGCGGTTTACTAGGTTTAATAACTGGTTTGTTAAGCTTTATTGTATGGACCTTTATGTATCCATCTCTACCATCGGCCATTCTGTTTACTCCATGGCATTCTTGTGGTGATATTAAATCTTATTGGACTTTAGTAATTTGCTTTATCCCGCGCATTTTAGGTGGTGTAACTGCCGGTTATTTATTTGTTCTATTCAAAAAAATCCAAAAGAAAAACTTTGATATAATTGGCATGTGTGTTTCAGCAGTTACTGGTAGTACAACAACCTCGCTTTTAGTTTTATTTGGAACCTACTTTTTATGGGGAGCAAAATACACTGAAGCAATGATTGCTCAAGGTGTTCTAGCTGGTCCAACTTTATTGGCTCTAATCGGAACTACCCTTTTAATGAATGCAATACCAGAGGCAGTGGTTGCTGGAATAGTGTCGCCGCTTGTTGCCAAACCAATTTTCAATTACATAATTAGAAAGTAGCTATTAGGAAATTTGCTATTTTTAACAATATTAGGTTAAAATGGGAGAAATATGATACAATCTAAATAAGGAGTGATAATATGATTAAAAAAATGAGTATTTATGTAACATTAATTTGCTCTATGTTTTTGCTAACGGGCTGTGGACCTAAAGTAATTAATGTAAAAATAGAAGACAAAATGACAATCAATGAAGAATATAAATTTGAAGTGTCCATTGATGATGAAATCACTAGCTCTGATTATAAAGTTACTTTTGATGATCAAGAAGCCTTCACCATTACTAATAATACAATCGTCCCTAATAAAGTTGGGTCATTCACTTTGACCTTTTATTCAACTGCTAATGAAGAAATAAAAAAAGATGTAGCAATAGTAGTAAATTATGTTTTATATAATATTACATATTCGCTCGATGGCGGTATAAACGGTGCAAATCCAACAAAAATCACAGAATTTGATAACATTACATTAGACAATCCATCTAAAGAAGGCTACGTTTTTCTTGGCTGGTATTTAACTAGCAATTTTGCAGGTGAACCAATTAATGTTATCAATGAAGGTACTACAAGTGATTTGAAAATTTATGCTAAATGGGAGCTGATACCAGTTTCCGAAACTGAAAAAATAGATTATCTTAATAAACAATTACGCTCATTACCTGAAAAATTAACGTTAAATGATGCTGATTTCATTGGTAAATTAAATGGTTATTACGAAGATTTATCGAACTCAGGCAAAGCCGAAATATACAACTATGCAAAACTTGTTGAAGCAAATAATACCATCAAAGTTTTACAAGAACAAGTTCTTGCTGTTAATACAGCAATTTCTAACCTTTCTAGCGATGTTTCCTTGGAAAATAGCCAAAGCGTAATAGACGCTTGGAATTTGTATTCTTGCTTAGATCAAACTTCAACCAATTATGTGAAAGATTATAATAAGTTGAAAGATATTATGCAGAAAACGGAAGAAATTTACATGAACACGGACCTAATTGATGTTTACGTAAAAAATCTAATTGAAACTGATTTTACTTTACCTGTTAAGGTTGGTAATATTAGTTTACTTTGGAATAGCTCTAATACGGAGTTATTAAATATAGTAAATGGTGAGGCTAATCTAATTGTGACTAAGCAACTGCATCGTTTCCAAACAATTACAATTACGCTTACTATGGAAAGAGGCAACGAAGTCAAAACATTGACAAAAGATGTTCAAGTAGCGCCTATTAAACTAAAAGAATTATCTTCATCACCGGTTGCTACTTATGTACAATCTGATGCAATGAGCCATTATGTAGGCTATTCTGGTCGTAGTAGTATTTATAGTGATACAACAAGAGAAGTTTTAGATATTGCTTATTATTGCTTTGTAACACCGACTTCAGAGGGTGCGCTAAAATACGATTCGATGTTTACTAGATATCTAGCGGATACATTAAAACTGCGTGAAGATGGCATTAGAGTGTTAATAAGCTTAGGGCCATCATGCTCAGCCGCATTTAGTGATATTGCTGCATCACGTGCTAATTCTGTTCGCTTTGCTATAAACTTAGTAAACTTCATGGAAGAATACGGACTAGATGGAGTTGACATTGACTGGGAATTCCCTGGCGATAATAGCCCAAGATCGGCTTCAGTAGACCGCGAAAATATGGTAACAATGTGTAAGATTGTTCGTGAAAAGCTTGATGAAGCTACAGATGAAGGAGCACCAAAATACTTGTTAACAAGTGCTATTCCAAGTACCTCTTGGGGAGCTGACCGTTATAATTTTAAAGGGTTAAATGAGTCACTTGATTATGTAAATATGATGTCATATGACTTGATTAAAGATTATCAAACCACTCATTTATCTGCTTTATATACTTCAAGTTATGATGGTGGTTTTGGTTTCAGTGTTGCTTATGGTGTGCGTGTTTTTACCCAAAAAGGGCTTGATCCTAATAAAATAATTATTGGTTGTGCTACTTATGGTAAAGTATATAATGTTACAGGTATGGTTGAGCAAAATGCAAAATATCCAGGGTTGGGTGTTGCTGGAGAACTGACTCAAATTAGTAATGTTGTGGGCTCTCATCGTGGGGGTACCTTATACTATTACGGCATTCTACAACTTCTAAAGCAAGGGTATGAAAAATACATAGAATATAATACATCAGGTGAATTAGTAAGTTCGTACTTATATCATCCTGCAAAGAAGATCTTTGTAAGTTATGAAAGCAGTGAAGTGTTTGAGGCTAAATACTTATATGCAAAAGCAAATGGCTTTGGCATTATGAACTGGTCTTATCCTAATGATGCAACTGATTGTTACATAGAAGCTATTGCAAAACATTATAGTAAATGATCAATACAATAAGCATTGAACGTCGAATGAGTCGACGTTCTTTTCTTGCTATTTACAAGAACTTAACATTTTGCTTTATAAAAAAGACAAAAAATGCTATAATTGTAGAAAAGGTGATAATATGTACGAAAATATTGATAAGAATTTGTATACGCCGATGATGCGTCAATACCTAACAATAAAAGAGAACTATGCTGATACCTTAGTTTTTTTTCGACTAGGTGATTTTTACGAAATGTTCTTCAATGATGCTTTAGTAGCAAGCCGTGAACTAGAAATTGTTTTAACGCAGCGTGACGCTGGTGTTGAGAACGAACCTGTTCCAATGTGTGGAGTTCCTTTCCATGCTGTTGATACTTATATTGAAAAGTTATCTGAGAAGGGATATAAGGTTGCAATCGTTGAGCAAATGGAAGCACCTAACAATAAAAAAATTGTCACAAGAGAAGTAACTAGAATTATTACACCCGGCACAAATGTTGATGAAAAATATTTATCAGAAAAAGATAATCTATATATTGGAGCTGTTGATAAGATTGAAAGAGGCTTTATTCTTAGTTATATAGATTTATCAACTGGTGAAGCTAAGACTACTAATCTTACCAATAATGTTGAAATATTATATAACGAACTCCAAAAACTGAATATTAAAGAGATTATTGTTGGTAGCAACTTGCCAAAACAATATTTAAGTTATTTTAGTAATGTGCTAAATATTTTGATCTCTGTACAAGAAATAGAAAAACTAGATGCATACTTAATGGATTTATTAAAAAACTTAGATCCTGATTATACAAATAATGCCCAAAGATTAATGAATTATATCGTTAAAACTCAAAAAAGAGTTCTAATACATTTGAAGAAATTCGAAGAATATAGCAACGATGAGTATCTTAAACTTGATGCTAACTCAATTAGAAATTTAGAACTAGTAGAATCCTTACGTGGTAATCGCAATAGAAAAAATCTTTTTGCTATTTTAGATACTTGTGCAACAGCAATGGGATCACGCTATTTAAAAAAGAGTGTAATTTATCCTTTAACTAAACTAGCGGCAATTGAAAATAGACTAAACATTGTTGAAGAACTATTGAAGAATTATTCACGCATTGAAGAATTACGTAAAGAATTGTTAGAAATTTATGATTTGGAACGGATTGTTGGACGCATTAGCTATGGTAATCTTAGTCCTAAAGATTTATTACAACTTCGCAATTCTCTTAGAGCATTACCGAAAGTCCAAACATTATTGATGGAGATGCATGGAACTAGCATTCAAAAGTTTGCTGGTAGAGTAGAAATTTTTACTGAGCTATTGGCATTACTAGAAAAGTCTATTCGCGATGATGCTCCTTATTTGTTGCGTGATGGTAACATCATTAAACCGGGATATTCAGAAGAGCTAGATAATGTAACAAATATTAACAAAACTAATAAAGCCTTTTTAGCAAATCTAGAAATAAGAGAAAAAGAACGTACGGGTGTGAAATCATTGAAAGTAGGATACAATAAGGTATTTGGCTATTACATTGAAGTAACAAAGGCTAACTTGAGTCTTATCAAAAGTGAATATGGCTATATTCGTAAACAAACTACATCGAATTCGGAACGATACATTACGGAAGAGTTAAAAGAACGTGAAGCATTAATTCTTAGATCAGATGAACGTCGACAAGAACTCGAATTACAGCTATTTGATGAGATACGTACTACATGCAAGAATTATTGTGGATCTTTACAACAACAAGCACTAGTAATATCTGAGATAGATATGTTAGTAGCCTTCGCTAAAGTAGCTCGTGCAATGAATTATTGTCGTCCAAGCTTTTCTTTGTATAATGAAATGTCTATTAAAGATGGTAGACATCCGGTAATTGAAAGCACCAGTGATCAACCTTTTATCGCTAATGATCTATCAATGTACAATGAAAACTTAATAATGCTGATAACAGGCCCTAACATGAGCGGTAAAAGTACTTATATGCGCCAAACGGCATTGATAGCTATTATGGCTCAAATGGGTTCTTTCGTCCCTGCTTCTAGTGCTCAACTACCGATTTTTGATCAAATTTTTACACGCATAGGCTCGTCTGATGATATTAGCGGTGGGCAGTCAACTTTTATGACTGAGATGGTAGAAGTCAATTATGCCCTCCAAAACGCAACCCCTCGTAGTCTAATCCTCCTCGATGAAGTTGGTCGAGGAACTGCTACTTTTGATGGGATGGCTCTTGCTCAATCAATTATTGAATATCTTCATGAGCACGTTGGGGCTAAAACTTTATTTTCGACTCATTATCATGAACTAACTTCATTGTCTGAAAGTTTACCGTCATTGAATAATGTTCATGTCGAAGCACGTGAAGAAAATGGTAATATTGTATTTATGCATCGTGTACTACCTGGCGCAACTGATCAAAGTTATGGTATAAATGTCGCAAGTTTAGCAAAGTTGCCAATTCAGATTACATTACGTGCTAGTGATATATTGAACAAATTAGAAAATAATAATTCATACGAAGCTAAATTGTTATCAAAAGATAATTATGTAGAACCAGTTATTATAAATAATTTAAACCTTAATGAAAAAAGTGTTTTAGATGAATTAATTAATACCGATTTGGATAATTTGAAACCATTAGATGCATTGTTAAAAATAGTAGCAATGAAGGAAAAATTAGGTAAATAATATGGAAAACATGAACAAGATTAATGTATTATCTGAACACGTTGCCAATCTGATTTCAGCAGGCGAAGTGGTCGAGCGCCCCGTAAATGTTGTAAAAGAATTAGTAGAGAATAGTATTGACGCTCTAAGTTCCGACATAAGAGTTGACTTGATTGATTGTGGCATTAAAAAAATCGTAGTTCTTGATAACGGCTTTGGGATGACAAAAGGTGAGATTCCACTCGCTATTTTAAGACACGCAACTAGTAAAATTAGTGATGAACAAGATCTTTTTCGAATTGCATCGTTAGGCTTCCGTGGTGAGGCATTACCATCGATTGCGAGTGTTTCAAAAATGCGGATAACTTCATCAACGGATGGCCAAAGTGGTTACTATTTTGAATACCATGCAGGTACAAAAATAAATGAAGGACTTTGTGCGCACCCTAAAGGTACACAAATTGAAGTAAATAATTTATTCTATAATACACCTGCTCGTTACAAACACTTAAAGTCTAGTTACCAAGAGCTTAGTTTAATTATCGATTACATATACAAAGCTGCTTTATCGCATTCAAATATTGCTTTTCAATTAGTAAATAATGATAAGACGCTGTTTAAAACTATGGGACGTGCTGATATAAAAGAAATTATCTGTGAGTCATATGGCAACAATATTATGAAATCTTTAATCAATTTTGATGCCAGAAATACACTTTACCATATTGATGGCTTTATAACAAATAATGAGGTTTTTCGCAGCAATCGTAGTGCCATTACTGTTATTATTAATGGTCGTGTAATCAAAAATAATAATCTAATATATGCAATATGTGATGCTTATCAAACGATCTTGCCTGTAGGCAAATACCCCATTGCTGTTTTATTCATTAATTGCGATCCCGCTCTTATCGATGTTAATGTTCACCCTTCCAAATTAGAAGTGCGAATAACTGATGAGACTATTTTAAAAGAATTAGTGACTAAAACTATAAAAGGGACTTTATTAGATTCAGAATTATTAAAATATCAAAAGGTGGAACGGGATAATGTCGTTATGCCTGAAATTGAGAATCACGTAGTTAATTCTGAAGAAAATAACAGCCATAATCTTTTACATGAAGATTTAATATGGGAAATGTTTGGCGAAGTAAATGATACAACTGATACTGAAAAATTACCCACTACTGATCGATTTTTTAATGAAACTAATGTAAAAAAAGTCGGAGGCATACCAAGTGAAATAACCGCGACTGAAGAATATAAACAACCTTCTTTATCAATTGATAATCGTGCATTTTTTAATAAATTACAATATATAGGTCAATTCCATGAAACCTATTTAATCTTAGCGTTTGAAGATTTTCTCTATATCATAGATCAACATGCGGCCATGGAACGCGTTATGTATGAAAAAATTACTGAAGTTTTTAAGAAAGAACATCATGAGACTTATGATTTGTTATTGCCAATCACTATTGATTTTTCTACTCAAGAGATTTCTTTGATTGAAAATGTTTTTGATGACTTAAGCAAAATGGGAATATCAGCTGAAAACTTTGGCGGTAACACCATAATTTTTAGAACTATACCTACTTGGATTCCTCAAAACTTAGAAATTGAATTTCTCAGTGACATTATTAACCACTTAATATCTGGCAAAATTACTGGGAAGGCTAAAATGTATGATAGTCTTGCAAAAAGTCTAAGTTGTAAAAAATCAATTAAAGCCGGAATGACAATCACGGAACCTGAAGTAAAACAATTATTGAGTGATTTAGATAGATGCATCATGCCTTATACGTGCCCACATGGTCGCCCTACCTTAGTGAAGTTTTCTAATTATGAATTAGAAAAAATGTTTAAGAGGGTAATCTAATGGAAAAAGTGGTTGTAATAACTGGCCCTACCGCTGTTGGGAAAACCCGATTAGCTATTGCAGTTGCCAAACACTTTAATACGGAGTTAATAAATGGCGATGCTTATCAAGTATATCGAAAAATGAATATAGGAACCGCTAAACCCAATCCTAATGAGCTACAACAAGTAAAACATCATATAATTGATTATTTGGATCCCCGCGATAATTTTTCTGTATTTGATTATCAACAAACAGTGCGTAAAAAAATAACTGAATTTGAAAGTGAAAAAAAACTACCAATTATTGTCGGTGGCAGTGGTCTTTATATTGATAGCGTCATTTACGATTACCGATTTTCAGATGCTGCTCGTAGTGAACAAATAACTGATCAATACCTTAAACTTTCTAACCAGGAATTACATTATTTATTGGCTGAGCTTGATCCTAAAAGTGCTAGTTGTTTACATATGAATAATCGAAAAAGAGTTTTACGCGCAATTGAACTTGCTCAAAATCCTTCTAATGAAGAAGAAAGAAATAAGAAGGACCAACCATTTTATCAAGCATTGATAATCTTTTTAAATGACGATCGACAAGCCTTATATGAGCGAATTGATCAAAGAGTTGACAAAATGGTAAAAGATGGTCTTTTTGACGAAGTTGCTAGCTTTTATCCAGATCAGTTATCTACTCAAGCTAAAGAGGCAATTGGCTATAAACAAATTTTCCAATATTTTGCTGGCGTTTTGACATATGAAGATACTATTCAAAAAATAAAACAGGCTACTAGAAATTATGCAAAAAGACAATTGACATGGTTTCGCAATCACCGCGATGTTATTGTGACTGATATTGACGCCGATAATTTTCAAAATACGATTGATTACGTAAATAGTATAATTAATGATTTCATTAAAAATTAAAAAGGAGTATTGATACTCCTTTTAATCATTTTTCGGTAACTTTTCTAATATTATTAGTAGGTGATAATATGAAAAGAATGATGATTACAATTATGATGACTTTGTGGGTAACTACAATAATTATAACTATAAAGAGTAAATTGATTAGCATTAATTCAGTAGAAACTTATACTCCTTTAGTAACGGCTGAATCAGCTATTGTAGTTGACTTAGAAACCGGTGAGATTTTGTTTGAAAAAAATGGATATCAAAACCATCTAACAGCGAGTATTGCAAAAGTATTAACTTGCATAACAGCTATTGAAAAAATTGATCTCGACAAGTATATTTATATTGATGAACGGGTATTTTCTGCGGTAGGTTCTAGAATTTATTTAGAAGTTGGCGATTTAATTAAAGTAGAAGATCTTTTATATGGCCTAATGCTACAAAGCGGTAATGATGCAGCGTTGTTTTTAGCGTATGCTTACAGCGATGTTATAGATGATTTCATTTGTGAAATGAATAATCTTTGTGCACGTTTGAATTTAAAAACTTGCACATTTACCAATCCAAGCGGGCTAGATGAGGTTAATAGCAACTATGCAAGTTGTTATGATATGGCTATGATCACAAAGTATGCCATGAACAATGCGACATTTCGAAAAATAATTATTACTAAAAAATATCAAATCAATATGTCTAGTGGAAAAACACTGAACTTGCATAATAAACATCGTTTACTTCAAGTCAATGAAAAAGTTATTGGTGGTAAAACAGGTTATACTAAAAAAGCTGGGAGAACACTGATAACATGTTTTAAAGGAGAAGTTCGTAACATTATTGTAGTAACTATGGATGCTTATAATGATTGGTTATTACATGAGGAACTTTTTTATTATTATGATAAATAAAATATGGTATTGGTTAATTGTACTGGGTATTTTTATTGCATTCTTTTCGGGCAATGGTGAAGCAATAGCGAATATTATTTTGACAAGTTCAAAGACTGCTTTACAAGTCTATATTTCGGTTGGAATGATGATTATTTTCTGGAGTGGCATTTTTGAAATAGCTATTAAATCAGGATTAATAACTAATATTGCTAAACTTTTACGCAAGCCGTTAACTCTTATATTTCCAATGCTACGAAAAGAAGAAGAAACGCTAGAGTTAATAGCTTGTAATATGATTGCTAATTTTTTAGGATTAGGTTCTGCTTCAACCTCATCAGGTTTAAAAGTAATGAATAAATTAGCTGAACTAAATGAAAAAAAAGATATCGCATCAAGAGCAATGATAATTTTTGTAATTATTAATGCTAGCGCTCCGACCCTTTTTCCAACCACAATATATGGACTCCGTTCACTAAGTGGTGCTACTACGACAATTACTCTTTTTTTACTAATGATTACTCTTTCATTATTTTCTTGCATCACGGGACTCTTATTGGAAAGGCTCTTTAACAAGGTGACTGAAAGATGATTATTGTACCAATATATTTACTATTAATCTTTATTTTTGCGCGCTATAGAAAAGTCAATTGTTTCGATGAGTTTATAAAAGGTGCTAAGGATGGTATCAATGTTGCTTTACAATTATTACCTACAATAGTCGGTCTAGTTTTTGCAATTGAAGTATTCACTAACAGCGGTATCGTTAATTATATCCGTCTCTTTTTTAATAATCCTTTATTAGTGCCAGAACTAATTTTACAAGCTTTATTACGACCGCTTTCGGCTAATTCAGCGCTAGTAATAATGAATAATATCTACTTGAAGTATAATGCAAATTCAACAGTTGGCCAGGTCTCATCACTAATTCAAGGTTGCAGCGATACTACCATTTATGTAGTCACTGTTTATTTTGGCAGTATTGCAATTAGGAAGACACGGTATGCTCTGGCAGTAGGTTTGCTAACTGATTTAATAACATTTACTTTGGCAATTCTTTTAGGATTTTATTTTTTAACATAAATCTCATAATTCTTGCTAAATAATTAAAATTAGCGTATAATATGATAAAGTAAAGAAAAGGTGATACTAATGGAAAGACTACAAAAAAAGATGGCTAGATGCGGAGTTGCATCACGCCGAAAAGCCGAAGAAATGATTTTAGCAGGTCGTGTAAAAGTTAATAATAAAGTAATAACCGAACTCGGATATAAAATTGGTGAGCATGAAGAAATAAAAGTTGATGAAATAATATTGCAAGAAGAAGTGAAAAAATATTACTGCTTGAATAAACCACGTTATATTATTTCTTCAGTGAATGATGAACACAATCGACAAACCGTCATTGATATTTTGCCTGATACCTTAAAACGGGAAAGATTATTTCCAATTGGCCGACTTGATTATGATACAAAAGGGGTTTTACTAATTACTAATGATGGTGAATTTATGAACACTTTAGTTGGACCAAATAGTGGTATTGAAAAAGAATACTTGGCAAGAGTAAGCGGAATTGCTAATACGACGAATCTAAAACCGCTTGCTACCGGTGTTGTGATAGATGGTAAGATGACTCTGCCAGCTTTATTTAGAATCGAAAGCGTTGATCGGGATAATAAATCTAGTTTAATTAGAATAATCGTCACAGAGGGACGCTTTCACCAAGTTAAGCAAATGCTTGAGTCTGTAGGCTATCCTGTAAAAAAATTGACGCGTGTTCGCTTCGGCTGTATAGAAATTGGTCACTTAAGGGAAGGCGACGTACGTCCTCTTACAATTCATGAAGTAAAGACATTAATTGAACTATCAAAACAAAGTCGAGTATTAAGATAAAAATAGGAGGTAACGATGGAACGATTTGCGTGGGAATGGTGTTTGCTAGAATGGTTTAATCATTTTGGCGAACCAGTTATTCCGGCTATTATGGAATTGTTAACTAGATTAGGAAGCGGAGTAGTAGCAGTTGGCATTTTTATTGTTTTATATTATGCGTATAATAAAGACTTGGCCAAACGATTAGCTTTTATAGCAATGTTTTCAATGCTCTTAAATGGTGCCCTTAAATCTTTATTCAGCGCAACTAGACCTTTTAATTTTCCTAGAGGTGAAAACCTTAATGTATCTAGTTCAGCTAAAGCATCAGCGACTGGTACAACTTTTCCGAGTGGTCACAGTCAAAATGCGGGGTCACTATATGGCGGGATATATTTAAATAGTAAGAAAAAGTGGATTCAAGGCATTTGCGTTGCTTTGATGATTATTGTTCCTATTTCTAGAATGGTATTGGGAGTTCATTTCCCTGGCGATGTTATTGTAGGCCTTTCACTTGGAATCGTTTCGGCGGTAGGGATAAATTCATTGTCGAACTTGTGCCGAAAACGTGCAATATCTTTCAAATGGTTATATATTGGTACTTTAGTTATTTTTATCCCTTTTATCCTTATTAACATGAATAATTCTGCTACTGCTGATTTATTTAAATCATATGGTTTACTATTAGGATTTGTTGTAGCAACTTCAATTGAAGAACGTTATATTAATTTTACAACAATAGTTAAGCCGTGGAAGAAACTTGTACGAATTGCTATTGGTGTTGTCGCTGCTTTAACTGTCCAAAATGGTTTGAAGGCACTTTTTAACTTATTGATTGATAACTATGCTTTCTTTTCAAGTATTGAGAATATTTTAAATCTAATTCGTTATTTCTTGATTACATTTGTATGCATCGCTGTTATTCCAGCATTTTTTACAAAAGAAGGAAGTCAAGTAGATGAATAATTATCCTAGTATTGATAATGTGAAAAGCCTTGATCAATTTATTAAAAATAGTACTGATAAACCAACGCTACTAGTTCATGCTTGCTGTGGACCATGCAGTTCATATGTTTTGGAATATTTAGATAAACACTTTAACATCACTATTTATTATGCCAATTCCAATATGGATACTTATGATGAATATGAAAAGCGTTACTGCGAATTAGTAAAAGTGGTTGACAAAATTGACAAAAAGATCAAAATTATCAAGAAGGAATATAAAACGTCTGACTATTATGAGGCGGTAAAAGGCTACGAAGAATTACCAGAAGGCTCTATGCGTTGTTATAGTTGTTATTATTTCCGGTTGCGAGAGACTGCTCAATATGCTAAAGAACATAGTTATGATTACTTTACAACAACGCTTTCTATTAGCCCTTATAAAAATAGCAATTGGATCAATACAATTGGTCAAGAACTTTCCGAGGAATATGAAGTGCACTTTTTATTTTCTAATTTCAAATTAAAAGGTGGATATCAGCGATCTATTCAATTATCAAAAGAATGGCAATTATATCGCCAAGATTATTGCGGATGCAAATATTCTAAAATAGAAGCAATCAAACGGCATCAAATTTAATTAATACAAATAAAAGCACTCATTCTTCACAAAATGAGTGCTTTTATTAGCACTTTTTCGTAAAATATAGTATAATTTACTTGAGGTAATATTATGAGTAACTTTTCCCATTTGAATCAATATATTTTGCCAGCTGATTTGCTAATGGATATGCTAAAGATTTATGAATATCTCGGTAAGAATACTATCTACCAAGAAAAACTAGCCGAAAATGAAGAAACTATCAAAGAACAAATTCTTGAACGTGATACTTACTTTTTAGCGTCAATGCTCGGAATTGATTTGTCTGATAATCGGTTACGTTTGATCATAACTAAAAATTCGCAAGCTCGCTCTAAGGAAGAAAAAGTAGTTGCAAATATAAAAGGGGTTCTTAGAAGTATTCGCACGAATGCTAATGAACATACTTTTAATTCAAGCGATATTTTAGCAATGTTAAACAATGTATACGGTAAAAATTTAATAAAATTTTCAACTGTTCTCGAAGGTGGTAATAAAAAAAAGAAAGTACCAGCCCGCAGCAAACGATTTACATTTGATTCAATGCTTGATGAGTATACTATCTATTTTGAAAAAGAAAAGTATGAACGCATTTTTCTATCACTTATGGCTTATGTTGAGATGATAAATATTCAACCATTTACTGATGGAAATGATCTTGCATCAATGTTTATGCTATACTACATGATTCTACGAAGTAGAGTTTTTTGCTTTAACTATGTAAGTTTCTTTGAATTAATGGTTAAACATCAGGAAAAATTTAAAGCCGAGCGTATTTTTGCTAGTTTGAATTACCACGAAGGGTATATCCAACTATTTGGTATTACTAGACTTACTTTTAACATTATTGAGGAAGCATATCGAGAGTTAGAAGCCTTGATTAAGAACTATTCGTACGAAATAAGTGTCAGTAAAAGTGACAATGTTGAACATACAATTTATAAACTGCCGAATATTTTTACAAAAGATGATATTCGCAATTTACATCCATATGTAAGTGAGGCCACCATTAATCGAGTGTTAATTAAATTACGTGATATTGGCTATATAAACCCACTTGGCAAAGGAAGAAGTGCTAAATGGATAAAAACACAAAAAGAAGGAATAGACTATAAAGGTCTTTTTGGTTAAAATATGAAAAAAATTAAGATTGATGCTAATTACCACACACATATTTATATGTGCCATCATGCTGAAGGTACGATAAATGACTACGTTGAAAGAGCAATTGAATTAGAATACCAATATATCGGTATTTCTGATCATGGACCTATTCCGTCGGCTCTTAGAACTGACTTTTACACACGAAGAATGGAAGAAGATGAGTTTTGGGAAATATATTTGAATGATTTAAACATCGCAAAACTTCGATATAAAGATCGTATTAAAGTTTTGGGTGCTGTAGAAATAGAATATTTTGACAATATTGATGAAGTTTATCAAACTTGGTTGAAAGAATTAGATTATTTAATGCTAGGCCAACACTTTATCAGAGATCAATCTGGTCGGCATATTGATGTTTATCATAACATGACTGATGAACTGATTGAAATTTATGTTAAAGATATAGAAAAAGGACTAGATACCGGTTATTTTAAAATACTAGCACATCCGGAAATATTTATGTTTAGTTACCACCAATGGAATGAAAAATGTGTCGAATGGGCACGGCGAATAATTTTAGCCGCCAATCGCAACGATGTTTACCTAGAACTTAATGCTAATGGATTTCGTCGCAGACCACTCGCTGAATTTACTAATGAAGTTGTTTACCCATATCCCCGCAAAGAGTTTTGGCAAGTTGTTGCTAAAGAATTTTCAGAAACAAAAGTCGTCATTGGCGATGATTCACATCAGCTGAATTGCTTGCATGACAATGCTACTATAAACGCGTATGAACTTGCTGAATCCTTAGGATTGAACATTAAAACGCGTTTAGACCTTTGAAATAGCCCTTGTATAAGAAGATGAAATAATTATTGCTGAATAACTAACAATCCGTTTTATTACAGTTGCAGAGACCCTATTTGGGTCTTTTTTTATTACTAATTATTTGGTTAAAAATCATAAAAATGTACCTAAAAATCGAGCAAATTTGGGTTTTTTAGACTGGTTTGATTAGTTACTAGTATAGTAGCAAAAGTGGCTAAAATCGCTTAAAACAAGGCTGTGAAAAACATGCTGCGAAATATGAAAAGCTCCAGCGATAATATGTCAAATTATCTAAAAAGTCGACAAAATAAATATACTCAAAAAACGCAAAATGAGTTAGTTTAGTGAACAAAATTATTAATTTTTCTACAAATAAACATTTAATAAAACAAAACATGACACGACAAAAGAATTATTTATCGCTTACATTTATATTCGTTTAACTACCTATAATATATATTATG
>CAYJAQ010000012.1:15110-33145 GCA_964368275.1 uncultured Staphylococcaceae bacterium | reverse complement strand
GTATAATATTCTTAAGAGAGTAAAAAATAAAAAAAGGAGATATTTATGGAAGAACTTCAAAAAGAAACGAAAGAAGCATCAAAGGTGGAAAAAAGCTCAGGGGTGAAGTCAAAAACGCCAAAGAAGACTGCCGAAACTACGCAAAAAGCAGCTCCCAAAAAAGCTACTTCCACAGCAACAGCTAAGAAGTCAACTACAACAAGCAAAAAGGCCACCCCTAAAAAAGCTACAGCAGCTACCAAGAAAGTAGCATCCAAAAAAGCTACTTCCACAGCAGCAGCTAAGAAGTCGACTACCGCTAGTAAAAAAGTGCCGCCTAAGAAGGCACCGGTTGATGATATTCAAGCGGCTATCAAAGCGGTAACATCGCAAACAAAGGGTGCTGTTATTAAGCCTAGTGGCCCAATCATTAGCTCATCTTCTAAACAAACACCAATTACCCCAACGAAGCCGGCTAAGAAAACACCTAAGGCGGCATCTAAAAAAGAAGCAGATAAGCAAATTGTTGATACTAAAAAGAATGAAAAACGCTTAAAAGCATTTACTAAAGATGAAAAAGTACTGTATAAAAAATTACATGAATCATTCGATTATGTCGCTAATTTGACTTGGGTTATTGAAGAGAAAATGATGGACCCTAAAGTTATTCCTGATTTAACATTAGGTGAATTACATGTCTTAGAAATGGTCGACAATAATAATAATCAACCAATGACGAAGATTGCTAATTTATTGAAAGTAACTGTTGGCTCTTTAACAATTGGAGTTAACCGTTTAGTTCAAAAGGAATACCTATTACGGACACGAGATGAAGTAGATCACCGGGTAATTAAGTTAAGCGTAACCCCTAAAGCTAAGAAAGTCTTAAAAGTTCATGATAAATTCCATGAGGATATTATATTAAGCGTATTAGATGGTGTTACCATTCGTGATGCTACTAAAGTCATGTCACAGTTTATGAGAGTATTAGAAAATTATATCAACCCAAAGGAGAAAGCATATGTTGGTAAAGCAATTCCAAAACAACCGAAAGAAAATATTTAATCAAATAGAAGATAATTCATTTGCCCTATTACACTCGGGGTATGAAGTGTTCCAAACGGCAGATGAAGCATACAGCTTCGTGGTAAATAACAATTTCTATTACTTAACTGGTATTGACCAAGCTGATGTAAAACTAATTGTTGGAAAATTAGATAACAAATATGTTGAGTATTTATTCATTGATGAAAATGATGAAGTACAAGCTAAATGGGTTGGTTATTCGTTAACCAAGGAACAGGCATCTAAAATTTCTGGTATTGAAGTAAAGAATATTTTCTATAATGATGCCTTTGATAACTTTATGGCTCAACACTTACAATTTTATCGTTACTCAATGGGTAATATTAAAAACCTATATCTTGACCTAGAACATCGCAATTTTCCACTTTACAATACTTTTGCTTTAGCAATGGCTCGTAATATTAAAAAGACTTATCCGGCCTTAGTTATTAAAGATATCTATTCAGAGCTAATTAAATTAAGAATGATTAAGAGTGATTTAGAAGTTGAATTAATGAAGAAAAGTATTGAAACTACCCGATTAGCAATTGAAAATGTTATGCGTAACCATGATGATTTGCATAGTGAAAAAGATGCTAATGCCTATTATAATTTTATTCTAGATAAAGCTGGTAAGGCAGTATCTTTCCCAAGCATAATGGCAGCGGGTAAGAATGGCACAACCCTTCACTATGTTGCTAATAACAATGACATTGTGAAAGATAGCTTACTTCTAATGGATGTCGGTGCCTACACTGATCATTATGCAAGTGATATTAGTCGCACCTTCCCCGTAAGCGGGAAATTTACACCTCGTCAAAAAGCAATTTATGAAGTTGTACTTGAATGTAATAAAAAGTGTATCGAGTTTTTGAAAGCCGGCGTCAGCTGGTTAGAATACAATAATTATGCTAAAAGTATTTTAGCAGTTGGTTGTAAAAAATTAGGTTTAATAAAAGAAGATAGTGAATTAGAACGTTACTACTATCATTCAATTGGCCATTCACTAGGACTAGACACGCATGATCCTGATGTTCGTAGTAATGGCATTTTAGCGGGAATGGTTGTAACAGTTGAACCTGGTTTATATGTAGCTGAAGAAGGTATTGGTATTCGCATTGAAGATGATGTATTAATCACTAAAGAAAAAGCGATTTGTTTATCCCAAAGCATTATCAAAGAAGTAGCTGATATCGAAGAATTCATGAAAAACAAGTAAAAAAAGCAATTTAAAAAACACCCCTATTTTCGAAACATAAATCACTTGAAGTTGATAAATACTTCAGGTAAAATGGTTTTGAAAGAAGAGGTGTTTTATTATTAAAAAAATTGTTTTTGCTTTATTTTGTATTATGGTTTCTTTTAATACTTTGGTTGTATCAGCCGTTCAGGATACTGGCCATCCCGAGTTTCAAGAGATTACTTTTCCCGAAGTTACCGGTGGGTGCTTGTTGATAAATATGCCTGAGCAACGAATTAAAGGGGCATATGATTATCTAAAATGGAAAGCCTTTGGTTGGAGTGTGAATAGTATCTGCTATAATCAGATTGTCAATTATCAAGGTGATACTATTTTTGCTAAAGCCAACAATACCACAAGTCCCTTACGTTTCACTTATAACTATGGTGAAAAGCATTCCATTAGTAAAGATGTAGAAACCTCATGGGATACTTCAATAAAGGTGAGTGGGAAAATTAAAGCGATTAGTGCCGGACTTGATGGTAGTATTCGCCAAAAAATTGGCAAGAAAACAACCTCCGAGAAAACCGAAAGTACGGAGCTTATTATTACCATTCCCCCTAAAGTAAAACTAGTAGTTTCTATTAGAGGTGAAGCAAGATTAAACAATGGGGTAGGGGTTTATTACCTATTTGGCATTCCTGTTAAGAAAGGCGAGTGGGAATACATTGACATTGTCAATGAGTATTGTGATTTCTATGAAACAAAGATTTATTAAGTATTTAATATTAGCGGCGGTAGTACTTTCAACTGCTATTTTAGTAGTTATTTTCAATAATAAACGGCAGAAAAACACAACATTTATTACCTATCCACGCGATTATAGTTTAGTAATATCTGGAGATAAAACCCATCTTACGGTACCTCTTTTGGCTAGTAAAAAGAAACTGGAATGTCTATCACTTAGTAATATTAAGCAAACATATTTACAAGGTGAATACGAGGAAACCTACTTAGTTACCCTTGTTGATATTACCGAAAACTCAGTAAAGAGGGTAATTGATAATAGCACATATTATCAGTATTTACTAACTTGTGAACTTAATTTTAGCAGCGATACGCCCCTTTTTATCAAGCATGCTTACTTAGAATTAATCTTTAAGAATAATGACAATATTAGTTTTAACATAGGAAATATTAGCTTAATAAAAAATAATTTCAATCATTATTTAGACATCAAAATGATAAAGGGATGGGCTAATAATTGGGGCGAAATGTCGACTTTACAAGGCGTGCTTTTAGAAATAGGTAACTCGACTAGCCAAGATATTACGCTTAAAGCAATATCACTATTAAGCCAAAGTATTAAGCCGGGGGTTATTGTTACTTATCAAACTGCTCCAGATAGTTTACCAAAGCTCTTTAATGGCGATTGGAGTAGTAGTTCTGATGCATTAATGAAAGAGGTTACCATCAAAGCAGGTACAAGTCTATTCTTCAGCATTCCTATCTATTATCATGAAAAGATCTTTGTTAATCAAGCGGGAATTATCATTTCAGGACAAATAGGCAATCAAACATTTGAGCAGTTAATTATGCCATATGAATTATTCACAACGAGTAGTAGCCCAAGCGGTATCAAAGAGCAGTATGAGGTATATTAAAGCAGTTAGTGTTCAAAAAAGCTATGGCAAGAATAAAGTGTTAGAAGATTTTAATGTTACGTTAAATAGCGATGTAGTCAACTTTTTAATTGGTGATAATGGTACCGGTAAATCAACCTTTATCAAATGTTTGCTTGGCTTTTCTAAATACCTTGGTAACTTTACTGGTAATGTTGAAAAGTTCTCATATGCCCCCGAAAGGGTCCAATTACCTGGTTTTATTAGCGTTGATGCTTTTCTCTATATGCTTGCTGAACTTGAAAAAGATGCAAATGCTACCAAGGCACGCATGCAATATTATTTAGAACTATTTGCTTTAACAAGTGCTCATAATACTTTAATCAAAGATTTATCAAAGGGAATGCGTCAAAAAGTAATATTAATCCAAACCCTAATGAAAGAAGCAGATTGTTACATTTTTGATGAACCATTAAATGGGCTTGATAATGATACTCAAGTGTTATTTGTAAAAATATTAGCAGCCCTAAAAAAGCAACATAAACTGTTAATAATTACTACCCATTTTTCTAAGAAGTATCCCTTCCGTAAAAAAAAGATTATCGACTTTAATCATAAGGAGGATTATCAACGAAATAATGAAATTAGTTCGTCTCCATCAGAAGTATCTCTTTAACAAACGCAATCTCATCATAATGGCCATTATAATTGTTATAATCATTGCTGCTTTTACAGTAATTATTATCCCAATTAATCGTCACCAATACACCAAAGCATTTGCTAATGATAACTATTTTTACAACAGTATTTTAGTAATCAAAATGTTAATACCCTTATTCGCTTGTTTTATTATGGCAATGGGATTTACCAAAAATGATGATAGTTACCGGGTATTATGTATTAATAATACTAATAGTAGGACTAAGTATCTTATTACAAAAGTTATTAGTACCTTAATTCCAGTAACGATTGTTGGCATAATCGCCTTCTTCATATATATAACTCTAGGCTTTATACTCACTAATTGGTTCTTTTTTTCCTTCCTACAATGGTTAGTATGGCTACGTATAATGCTTATGAGTTATCTATATGGGGCAATTGCTATTTTGACCATCTTGATTTTTCAAAATCCCTTTGCCTTAATAATACCTTGTATTAGTTACATAATGAGCGAAATGCTGGTAACAATAAGCTTAGATGCATCAAAACTAATTGCTTTCATATTTCCCAATCTTTTGGAATTTAACAATACTTTTATCTTTAGGTATACGAGTATGCAAGTGGTGATCATGATGCTTATCTATTTAACTATCGGTGTAATTGTCTACCAAAGAATTGATATTTAGTAAATAATAAGTTATATTGATTGACAAAAAGCTTCAATAGTGCTATAATACTAACGAATTAAATATCGTAGTGAAAAGAAGAAGTCCCACTTCTCGCCTGACTGATAATGTTGGTAGGCAAAAGAGTCACGAACAAATCTAAGTATAAAAGCGTAACTTGTAAGAATGACGCTAATCATAGAATGTTCAATTGATTGATAGGAAAGTGGGTTTATCCCGCTTTTTTTTCATTCTTTATTTAATCAAAATTTTTACGGAGGTGGAGTTTATTAGTAAATCTTTTGATAAAAAAGTAGAAAATCTTGTCAACGAAGAAATCACCGCACCTAAGGTGTTAGTTATTTCGGAAACTGGTGAGCAACTTGGTGTATTAAACACAAGTGAAGCATTGAAACTTTCAGAAGAACGCGGATTTGACTTAGTGTGTGTAGCACCTAATGCAACTGTTCCTGTTTGTCGATTTATGGATTATAGCAAGTATCGCTATGATCAAATCAAAAAAGCTCGCGAAGCACGCAAAAATCAAAAAATTGTCAGCTTAAAAGAAGTTAGATTAAGTCCAACAATTGATGTTGGTGATTTTAATACGAAGCAAAAAGCTGCTCGCAAGTTTATTACAGATGGTGACAAAGTAAAAGTTAGTTGTCGTTTCCGTGGCCGGATGATTGAACATGCTAATAAGACAAAAGAGTTATTTGCGAAATTCGCAGATGGACTTGTTGACATCGCTAATGTTGACCAAAATCCATATTTAGATGGTCGAAACATGTATATGATGTTAAGTCCAATGCCCGAAAAAAAGAAAAACTAAATGAAGGAGTGTGCATAATTATGCCAAAAATGAGAACACATAGTGGTACAAAGAAACGCTTAAGAATCACTGGTACTGGTAAAGTTGTTCGCAGCCAAGCTGGAACAAGCCACTTAGCACCTAATAAAACCCAAAAACAAACTAGACATTTACGTAAAGAATCTGTTGTATGTACAGCCGACCAACGTCGTATCAGACAACAAATTGCGAATATTAAGTAAGGAGGAAATTAATAATGCCAAGAACAAAGGGTGGAGTTGTAAGTCGTAGAAGACGCAATAAAACATTAAAGTTAGCAAAAGGTTATTTTGGTTCAAAACATACCTTATATAAGACTGCTCATGAACAAGTAATGCATTCATTAAGATATGCTTATCGCGACCGTAAAAATAATAAACGTAATTTCCGTAAATTATGGATTATTCGTATTAATGCTGGTGCACGTGCCAATGAATTAAATTACAGTTTATTAATGCATGGTCTAGCTCTTGCAAAGATTGAAATCAATCGTAAGATGCTATCAGAACTTGCTATTAGCGATCCAAAGACATTTACAAAACTTTGTGATACTGCTAAAAAAGCAATCGAAAAAGCTAATGCAAAAAATTTGAAAGTTGTAGAAGCAGAATAAAAGAGCCTTTCGGCTCTTTTTTTCTCGCTATTTAATGCGACGCTTTAAAAGTAATGCGGCTGAACTTAAGATAGCAATACTATTGAAAGTAAATAAGATAGCGTTAAGATCTTTCTTCTTACAACCTTTTTTAGGCTCTTCAGTAGGTTTGCATTTTTCTTGGGTTGGGTCTTCTTCACAAGTCAATTCCGTTGGCACACATTTTTCTTGATTAGGATCTTCTTCACAAGTCAATTCCGTTGGCGCACATTTTTCTTGATTAGGATCTTCTTCGCATGTCAATTCCGTCGGTGCAACAATCTTTATAACATTCGAGAAAGAATCAGTTGTTAATTCACCATCACTTACGGAAACTTTTACACAAGCACGATTTGCTAGACTATCAGTCTTAAATGTGCAAGTGAAACCATCAGCGCCTTTTACAAGATTAGTTGGTTCATAGATATAGTCACCAGCGCGACCATTAATTGATACTTTAATATCATAAGTAAGTTCATCACCATCAATATCATTAGCAAATGGGACAAAAATTTTAATGTCACTATTTGTGGTAGCAGTATCATTACCTTCATTGAACACTGGTTCAATTGGGTCAGGTGCAGTATCTTGACTAGGTTCAGGTAGTGTTTCATCATTAATAATTGTGTATTCTTTAACTGTTTCAGTACCATCGACATTAGTGAAAGTAACTGTGTAGTAATAGTTATTTGATTGGTAGCAAGCTCCTAAATCAAATTTTCTAGTCAATGAAGAATTAATCAACTTAGTTGGTAATTCAAAATTAGATGTTCCATTAGTGCTAACTGTTTGACCAGATGCTTTAATTGATGTGTAATGACCATAAATATTGTCATTCCAGTTAAGCGATGCTCTTTGAGCTTCAGTGTCTACTTTAGTACTAACTGACTTAATGAAACGTGATTCATTAAGTGGTGAAACTAAACGGCGGTTAGGAAGTTCTAAGGTGTGAAGTGGTCCACCAGTCTCTTTATAAAGGCTAATCTTCATCGAAGTTTCAGTAACTTGGAATAAGCAGCCAACAGTTGCTTCAATTTGATAATACGCTAATTCTTCTTTATATGGTGTCATTGGAATTGTTGGGCCTTTATTTCCACCAGGTCCACCAATCATATATGTTACACCATTTTCAGGATCAGTCTTTTTCGCTGTTACAGGATTTGAGTAACAGAAGATGTGTTCATGACCACTTAAGGCTAAGTCAACACCATGTTTTTCAAATAAATCAGCCCAGTTGCGATACATGATATCAGCATCACTTTTGTAAGTACCACCAGTAATACAACCACGATGAGTACCAACAATTAGATATTGATAAGTATTATTAGTAACAACCTCTTCAAACCAAGCACGTTGTTCTGTAAATAATTCATTTTTCATACTATCAATCATCACGAATAAGATGTTATTATATTTGAAATAATAAGAAGAGTTTAAACGTTCGGTAATCCCGTTTTGAGGATTATTGTAGAACTGATTGTAAATAGATGCATCAATGTAGCCAGAAGCTTTACTATGGTAATACTCATGGTTACCAGGAACAGTAGCTGATGGAATATGTTGAAGGGCTTTAGCTTGGGAGAAATAAGCATCCCATTGTGCTTGGTAACCACCACGGTCAGTGATATCACCAGTCATTAAGACAAAGGAAATATTCTTATCAGCATTATAAATTTGATTAAATAAGTTATTTGTTTGTGTGTAACCAGTACCAAATGATTGGGTATCAGTAATCCAAGCAAACCGTGTACTAGAAGTAGTACCAGTGTTAGTCTTGTAAATTTCAGATTTTTCGCTACCAGCAACTACTTGAAAATAATAAGTAGTGCAAGGCGTTAAACCAGTTAGGTTAGCTTTACAAACAAAACGTTCAGGAAAACCAGTTTCTGCATCGTTTTCCATTTGATCAATCTTCCAAGTAGTAACTGTTGGAACTACTTTTGTCGGATTGCTCATTGCTGAACTTGTGCTATAGTTTACATAAGAATCGGCCAAATCAGTGTGATAGTTGATTCCAAGTTCGGTTTGGTCTTCACCAACCGATGATGTAACGTACATAAAGTGTTCAGCTAGTGCGCTTGTATTGAGGGTAAATGCCCAAAAAATCGCGCAAGTAAAAATTAAGAAAGTCATTATTTTTTTCATATTCAATACCTCACGTACTTATTTTATCATAACTTTTTTAAAAAAACAACTAAATATAAAACTAACAAACAGTTTGCGTTAATTACATTCTTGTGGTATAATATACGCAAATTATGAAAGGAGAACGCTATGCTGCATAAATTAAAAATTGGGCTATACAGTGCAAAGGAAATATCCGAAGCCTCCAAAGAACGCCCTGGTAGAACTATTGCTTATTTTTTGATTTTAGTATTATTAATGGCAATCCCTTATGTTGCTAGTGTTATCAGTAGTAAGCAACTTAATTCCAATATGGTTCAAGCTATTCAAGCTGGTTTTAAAAGTGCTGAAGTAATAAAGTATGATTTAACAAGCACGGGAATGGTAGCTCAAGAAGGTGCCAAGAGTGTTTACGTTGACTTGCCCGAGTACCAAATGGGTATTCTTATTGCACCTGAGCAAGATAAGACCTACGAAGTTAAGGGTAAATACATTATTATTTTTGGCGATGCGGGAATCGAAATTACCGTGTCCAATTTTTCAAGCATGCGATTTAAACTTTTTGGCTATGATAAAGTAACCGAAACCCTTGATATGTCACTGGCTAAGGATTCAAGCAATCGCGCATTTTGGGGCTCTTTCTTGGAGTTATTCAATGATGTGCTCGCCGAAAATCATACAATGATAGCTACGGTTGGAAGTATATCACTTATAATCTCAATTGGCATCTTTATGTTACTATTTGCCCTTTTCATTGCCCTAATTATTCGAATGTTTGACTTTCAGTCAGGGGCCAAGTATCGTGAAGTCCTTAAAATAGTTATTTCCGCCCTATTACCATTTGTTCTAGGAGTTCTATTAACCTTTGTTTTTAATAATAGTTTCCCGAATTTAATAGGTGGTATGTACGCAATGTTTTTAGCAATGCGTGCTGTGAATATCTATCGTAATAATAAATTTAAAGTAAATGAAAATGAATAAACACAAGGAGACAAAATATCATGAGTTATCAACATATCGAAGTAGAAAAAAAATGGCAAAAGTATTGGGCAGATAATCATATCTTTAAAGCTGGAACTGATCAAACAAAACCAAAGTATTATGCTTTGGACATGTTCCCTTATCCTAGTGGAGTTGGCTTACATGTTGGCCATCCCGAAGGCTATACAGCAACTGATATTGTTAGCCGTTACAAAAGAATGCAAGGTTTTAATGTTATGCACCCAATGGGATGGGATGCCTTTGGCTTACCGGCTGAGCAATATGCTATTAGTACTGGACACGACCCACGGACTTTTACAGAAGAAAATATTCAAACATTCAAAAAGCAATTACATATTTTAGGTCTATCATATGATTGGGATCGCGAAATTGCTACTTGTGATCCTGCGTACTATAAGTGGACTCAATGGATTTTTATTCAACTTTATAATAAAGGTTTAGCAGAAATAAAAAATATTGAAGTTAATTGGTGTGAAAAACTTGGAACTGTTCTTGCTAATGAAGAAGTTATTAATGTTGATGGCAAAATGGTTAGTGAACGGGGTGAACATCCGGTTGAAAAGCGACCAATGCGTCAATGGGTATTAAAAATTACTGAATATGCGGATCGCTTATTAAGTGACCTAGATGAACTAGACTGGCCAGAGTCTATCAAAGAAATGCAACGCAATTGGATTGGCAAGAGTGTTGGTGCTTTAGTTGATTTTAAGGTTGCAAATACTAATGAGTTCTTTACGGTCTTTACAACAAGAGCAGATACTTTATTTGGTGCTACTTATTGTGTACTAGCACCTGAACATGCTTTAGTCAAAACAATTACTACTAAAGAACAAGCACAAGTTGTTGCTGATTATGTTAATTATGCTAAAAGCAAATCTGACCTTGACCGCACAGAACTTAATAAGGATAAAACAGGTGTTTTCACTGGTGCATATGCCATTAATCCTGTAAATAATAAATTAATCCCAATTTGGATTGCTGATTACGTGTTAGCTAGTTATGGCACTGGTGCAATTATGGCGGTTCCTGCTCATGATGATCGGGACTACGAATTTGCGACAAAGTTTAACTTAGATATAATTCAAGTGCTAGAAGGTGATATGACAAATGGTGCTTGGACCGAAGATGGTTTACATATCAATTCTGGTTTCTTAGATAGCTTAAATAAAGAAGATGCAATTGAAAAGATTATTGCTTATTTAGAAGAAAAACAAATTGGTAAAAAATCAATTAACTATCGCTTACGCGATTGGATTTTTAGTCGTCAACGTTATTGGGGTGAACCATTCCCGGTTATTCACTGGGAAGATGGTACAATTAGTTTAGTTGACGAAGCGGATCTTCCGCTTGAATTACCAATTATGGATAGTATTAAACTTAGCGGAACGGGCGAAAGTCCACTAGCTAATGCAAAAGAGTGGTTAACTGTTACCCGCAGCGATGGGGTAAAAGGACGCCGTGAAACTAATACGATGCCTCAATGGGCAGGCAGTTGCTGGTATTATATTGGCTATTTATTAAAGCAAGATGCTGAGTTATTACCACTTAGTGATCCAACTGTTCAAGAGATGGTTAATTACTGGATGCCAGTTGACCTTTACATAGGTGGTGCTGAACACGCGGTATTACATCTATTATATGCTCGCTTTTGGTATAAGGTTTTATACGACTGTGGTGTGGTTAAATCAAAAGAACCATTCCAAAAACTATTTAATCAAGGTATGATCCTTGGTGAAGATGGTGTTAAGATGTCAAAATCAAAAGGTAATGTTATTAATCCTGATGATATAGTTGAAGAGTATGGTGCAGATACTTTACGTATTTACGAAATGTTCATGGGGCCGCTTGAAGCAATGAAACCATGGTCAATGAAAGGGGTTGAAGGAGCTCGCCGCTTCATCGACCGCGTATATCGCCTGTATACGGAAGTTGCTACTATTGATGATAATAATAAAGCACTTGAAAAGATTTATCACCAAACTATCCGAAAAGTCACAGAAGATTATGAAAATCTTCGTTTCAATACAGCAATCGCCCAAATGATGATTTTCATTAATGAGGCGTACAAAGAATCAAGTATTCCTACGGAATATTTAAATGGTTTCTTACAACTATTAAATCCTATTGCTCCTCATGTTACGGAAGAACTTTGGCAAGTAGTAATGAAACATAATGATACTATTACGTATGCACCATGGCCAAAACATGATGAAGAAAAATGCAAGGAAGAAGAAGTTACGGTAGTTGTCCAAGTAAATGGTAAGCTACGTGACAAATTAAATGTAAGTCTTGATACACCAAAAGAAGAACTTGAAAAGCTTGCTTTAGGATTAGAAAAGATTCAACAACTACTAAATGGTTTAACTATTCGTAAAGTAATTGTTGTGCCAAACCGCCTTGTAAACATTGTAGCAAACTAATTAGTCAAAAAAATAGTGCCTCCTATGTCAAAATAGGAGGTTTTTTTCTACTAATGATTAAAGGAGTATAATAGAGAAACAATAGTTAAAAATGCACTAAAACGTATAATATTTTGGTAAGTTAGTAATTTTTGGAAAAATTTTCGTAAATTTTCGTTTTTTCTGACATTTTTTTCCCTTTATATATAGTGTAAGGCGGAATATGATTATAGATTTTTCTAACTAGGCAGATGGGAGCGTCAATATGGAAGGAACAATGAAAGATCATAACGAGGTCGATGACGATAAAGGATCAGAGTTTGATGAGAGTAGGATTACTCCCGAACTTTTAAAAGATTTAGCTAATAGGTCAGAAGAGGCATTTGAAGTAGTGTACAATACTTACAATGGCATGGTCTATTACATGATTTATTTAACGGTTCGTAACCGTGAGGCATCATGCGATTTGGCACAGGATACCTTTATCAATATGTGGCATTGCTTAGCACCAATAACTAGTCCAAAACTATTTAAACAGTGGTTGCTTAATATTGCTAAAAAAATGGCACTAGACTACTCACGAAAAACAGTAGGCTATGTGAAAAACTTTGATGAAGAACATTACTGTAATGGAATTGATGAAAATCGTATTTTTGATATGAAATTAGATTTCAAAGCGGTTCTAACTGTAAAAGAGTATTCCATTGTCACACTTAGAATTATCTATGGTCTAGACTTTAAAATGATATCAGAACAATTAGGTTGGCCAAAAAGTACCATTCATTCAGCTTATGAACGTGGTATTGCAAAATTAAGAGCGTATTATGGGGGTGATGACGATTAAAATAGAAGAAAAGTTCAAAAAGGACTTTATATGTAATTATCGCAATGATCTAGATATTATAAAAGTAAAAGCGTCATTATCTTTTAGAGAGAATTATTCAGAAATACGCGAATATCGAGATAGTATCTGTAAACTTAAAAACAAAAAACATGTATTTGCTTTCACCTTCGCGTGCTTATTCATAATGTGTGTTGTTATGATCTCTACAATAGAAATGCCTAAACTATGTAATCATGGCACATTTTATGAAGAAGTAATTAGCAAAGAGGAAGTTCAAACAAAGTATGGAGTGGAAAGACTACTTTATGAAAAATACAATATAAAGTATGTTAATGCTTATGGTGTTATTTCAAACACAAAGGCATTTAAAGAATTTTTGCCAAAGACTTTAGGCAATTATGAATTCAGTAATGATATTAACTATTCTTTTGCATATATCTCTGATAATGATATTGAATATCTTGCTATATATAATATAACACGTCGCAAGTTGGTTAGTTTATTAGAGATAACTGATATTTTCAAGTCAAATGATTTGCTAAAATATATTGAAGAAAAAGCTAATTATCAATTTACGCCGTACATTTTAAATGGTATTTTTCAAAATGATACAACAGATATTCCATCAGGAGTTTATTTTAACTTCTTTGAAGGAAAAGATGGGCACATGTACATGTGTTCAGTGTCATATATCGAAGGTGTTATTTATGAAATACATGTTGATTCTAATTTTCGCTTTACCGGAGGAGAAGTAGGGTATTACAAATAAAAAGAATAGGAGTTGTGAGATAAATTTGTATAAAAGAAAGAGTATTATTGTAATTGCGCTAGCAATCACGGCCGTTTGTTTATTTCTATTAAGTCAAGCTGCTATGTACACAAAAGGGTTTGTGTTGGAAGGGAACCTAAATAGTGTTAACATGGGCGACATTGAAAAAGAGTCTAATAAGTGCTTTGGTTCAGCTTATAAAATAAATAAACTGACGATGATGGAAGATGCTAGAGGTGATGAAAAGTATGTTTTAGTTGAATATAATCCAATGGGATTTATGGTTTATAGCATGATAACGGGAGAGTATGTTGAATATAGTGAAGAGGCTATGTCTCCATATATAACGGCTAAGGGAAAACCGGTATATATTGGGCCAGGAAGTAGATTGTACAGGGTTAAGAATAACATTTATGGTGTAGGGGAAAATGCGCCACTCTCAAATGTACAAAAAGAAGACTTAATGGCAGCTAGTGACGCTTTTATTATGGCGGCTAAAAATAGCTTGAATGATATTACATATTCAGATGCTATCGATGAACAATCTTTATCAACTGGATCAGTAAACAATAGTACTGCTTCTGTTAATACAACAAGTTACTGGGTAGAATATCCGTGGTATTTTAGAAGACTAATAAATAATATGCCATTCAACAACAATGGCAGTTGTAGTTATATCGCCGCGGGAAGCTTACTCATGTACTTTGATAGTTGTTACAACGATAACTTTGTTAATGAAAATGATGAATTGCGTGAAATAAATAACTGCACTAATTTAGCAAATATTTCAGCTTCAACAGGTTACTTTTGGGATACAGTAGATGATTTATACTATGCTCTTTATGGGTCGTATCCTGGAGATAGTGCAGAGTTTGGTGCCAATATGGCCCAAGTACAAACTATGTTAAATAATTATTTGTCATCAAAAGGCTTAAGTAGTTATTGCACTGTATACTATAGTGGTGGTAATAGTACAACTGCTATTAGAGCAGCTATTCAAGCAGGATATCCTGTAATAGTCGGCTTTAATGGCGACTGGCAAGGAACAGGCAACATTGGTAGTCATGCCTGTGTGGTATATGGTTATGAAAATGGTGGCTTTATCGCTAACATGGGAGCAACCGGTATGACATATCATGCAACACATAATATCAAGAATTATACCGTTGATAGTTTTTGCTACATAAATTATAATAAATCGGTACATGTTCACTCTAATAATCACCATTTAGGTGATATTGCTAATATGCAATTTGCACCACATATGGCAAAGTGCACATGTGGTCAACAGCTTTATCATCAACCAGTTGTTGATGATGACTACGGTGATGGCATTTATCATCTTGCAAGTTGTGATTGTTCATTTTTTCCATATTTACTACCACATACAGCAGGTAGCTTGTCACAATACACCGCAACCAATCATCGTGCAGTTTGTACTGGTTGTGCTGCTGTCTATTATCCTTCACACATTTTTTCTCTTCAGAATACGAGCGAAACCCAACATCGACTATATTGCCCTTGTGGTTATAGTAGCTATCAAAACCACAGCTATTCGCCTTATGCTTACTATAATGTAGCAACTCATACAAAGAGTTGTATTTGTGCAAAGATAGTTTCAGAAAATCACAATTATGTAGATAATGGTAATTATGAATATATATGTACGGGTTGTGGACACGTAATCTATATGACAAAATAATATATGCATATATCCTCGGAATCAGCAAAGCTGATTCCTTTTTTCTTGCTTATTATCTGCTAATAAGATATAATAAAGAAAATGGAAAGCGAGTAACAAAATGGCAAAGTATATAGTAACTGGAGCAACAGGACATGTTGGAAATAATATTGTAAGATATCTAATCGCCCATAATGAAGAAGTTAAAATCTTAGTTCGTAAATTAAATGATGAAGCTATTCTTGACTTAGCAGTAGAAAAAGTTATTGGCGATGTAACTGATCTAGCTTTTTTAATGTCAGCTATCGAAGAAGAATCAATTGTAATTCATAGTGCTGGTGTTATTGATATTACTAATAAGCAATCGGATTTAGTCCATCATGTTAATGTTGATGGCACTAAAAATGTGGCGAAAGCTTGCATTGCAAAGAAAGTAAAGAAACTTATATATATTGGCAGCGTCGACGCAATACATAAAGATAATATTCAAGAGTCAATCACTGAACCCACTAAGTTCTATCCTGACTTAATTGTTGGTGATTATGGTAAATCAAAAGCAGAAGCTTCTCAATATATCTTGGATTTGATTACAGAAGCAAAACTTAATGCCTGTATTCTTTATCCTTCAGCTGTTTGTGGCCCATATGATTACAAGATTTCTAACATTGGTTCAGTTTTAGTTGATTGTATTCATCACCGCCCGATGGCTAGTATCAATGGTGGTTATAACTTTGTTGATTCACGTGATGTTGCCTTTGCTACATATCAAGCAAGTATCTTACCGACTTCACCTGCTTATCTAATTACTGGGTACAATGCTACTGTTGATGAGATGTTTAAAATTATCAACAAAAAACTTGGCAAAAAACATTTACCCCCGAAGCTACCACTATGGTTAGTTTCGATGTGCAGTGGCTTAGTTAATTTATATTACAAATTACGAAAGGTTCGTCCCGTCTTCACACGCCAAGCACTTAAGACGATGAATAGTAATCACCAATACGATTATGGATTAGCCAAAGAAGAACTAGGATATGAACCACGTGACTTAACCGAAACCTTGAACGATGCAATTGACTGGTTAATTGCGAATAATAAATAATATTTCTAAACATCTTTAAATATCTATTTATTTTGCGTTCCCCTTGCTAAATTATGAAAAATTTGGTATAATAAGACAGTAGTAAATTTAAACATTCGGAGGATTTTAAAAATGAGTGTATTAGTAGAAAAAATTACTGATAATAAAGTAAAACTAACTATTGAAGTTTCAAAAGAAGAATTTCAAGTGGCTTTAGACAGAGCTTTTGAAAAAGTTGTAAAAGAAGTAAAAGTTGATGGCTTTAGACCAGGCAAGATGCCTAAGAGTTTATTCATCAATCGTTTTGGTTATGAAAGCTTATATGAAGAAGCTGTTAACTTTGCGATGAATGATTCTTATATTAAAGCTATTTCTGAAAATAATGTACATATCGTAAATCAACCTGAAATTGATTTAGATTTTAAAGAAGTATCACATGATAAAGGTTTCACTTATACAGCAACAGTTGATGTTATGCCAGAATTCACTTTAGGCGAATATAAAGGCGTTAATGTTAAACCATTAGATAAAGAAGCTACTTTAGAAGAAGTTGAAGCTGAAATTGCTAAAACTTTAGCTGAAAAAGCTGAGAATGTTTTAAAAGAAACACCTGCTGAAAATGGTGATACTGTTGTTATTGATTTTGAAGGCTTTATTGATGAAGTTGCTTTCGAAGGTGGTAAAGGTGAGAACTATCCACTTGAATTAGGATCTCATTCATTTATTCCTGGTTTTGAAGAACAACTTGTTGGTGTAAAAGCTGGCGAGAATGTTGATGTAAAGGTTACTTTCCCTAAAGATTATCATGCTGAACTTGCTGGTAAAGATGCAACTTTTAAGGTAACAGTTCATGAAGTAAAGAATAAAGTAACACCAGAATTAACTGATGATTTTGTTAAAGAATTAGAACTTGAAAATGTTGAAGATATTCCAAGCTATCGTGCTTATGTTACAAATAACCTAAATACCCAAAAAGCTAATGCATATGAAGAACATTTAGTAAATAGCCTAATTGATAAAGTTTGTCAAAACACTACTATCAATTTACCTGAATGTGTAATTGAAGATTACGCAAATGAAATGAAAGATAATGCTAAAAAACAAGCTGATCAATATAAGATTCCTTATGAACTATATTTACAATATATGGGATATACTGAAGAAACATTTGGTCAAAAGGTTCGTGAGATTGCTGAAAAACGTATCAAATCAGATTTAGTATTAACAAAGATTGCCGAAGCAGAAGGTATTAGTATTACACCTGCAGAATTAGAAGCAGAACTTCAAAAAATTGCTGATGAAAATAAAGTTGATTTGAAGAAAGTTAAAGAATCAATTAAAGTTGATGACTTAGCATATCGTATGGAACAACAAAAAGTTATTGAATTATTAAAAGATAATGCTGTATTAGGCGATGCTAAAAAGGCACCTGCTAAAAAAGCTGCTCCTAAAGCTGCAAAAGAAGCACCAGCAAAGAAAGCTC
>CAYJAQ010000012.1:0-15010 GCA_964368275.1 uncultured Staphylococcaceae bacterium | reverse complement strand
AAGAAGCACCAGCAAAGAAAGCTCCTGCTAAAAAAGCTGCTCCTAAAGCTGCAAAAGAAGCACCAGCAAAAAAAGCTCCTGCAAAGAAAGCTGCACCTAAGGCTGCAAAATAGTAAACGTATAAATTAGTTTAAAAACTCCATAATAAATATGGAGTGTGATGAAATGAGTAAAACAAACAATCACTCAAAGTGTTCTTTTTGTGGAATAGAAATAGGTGAAGAATTAAACTCAATGGTAGGTATTGATGCAACAATCTGCGGGAATTGTATCGATATCTATTATCATATAATGGGAATTGATGAAGAAATTAATAATGAAATTGAGCGCCGAAAGCCGTTTAAGCTACCAAAAACTAATCCACGTGAGATATATGAAAAGCTTAGTGAAGTAGTAGTTGGTCAAGAAAATGCTAAGAAAGTTTTAGCAGTTGCCCTTTACAATCATTATAAAAAAATTCATCATCGTAAAGCAAAACTCGAAAAGTCTAATATTTTGATGATTGGACCGACCGGTTCAGGTAAGACGCTGCTTGCTAAAACGATGGCTGAAATTATTAAGGTTCCCTTCGCAATTTGCGATGCTACTGTTTATACAGAAGCTGGTTATGTTGGCGAAGATGTTGAAAATATTTTACTCAGATTGTTACAAAATGCTGATTATGATAAAGCCCGTGCGGAAAAAGGGATTGTCTTTATTGATGAAATAGACAAACTTTCACGCAAAGGTGAAAATGTCTCAATCACTCGTGATGTATCTGGCGAAGGTGTGCAAAATTCATTGCTGAAAATCTTAGAAGGTGGCATTATAAATGTTCCACCCCAAGGTGGCAGAAAGCACCCCTACCAAGAATATATTACTTTTGATACTTCAGAAGTTTTATTTATTTGTGCTGGGGCCTTTGAGGGATTAGATATCCATACGAAAGCTACCCAGGTTGGTTTAATCTCCGGAAAAAAAGAAAACGCTGATTTGTCAACTAAACAATTAATTAAGTATGGTATTACGCCTGAACTATTAGGCCGTTTACCGGTAATTGTAAAACTTGAGCAGCTATCATTAACAGATTTGAAAGACATTCTAACAAAACCTCAAAATGCGATCTTAAAGCAATACCAGGAATTGTTAAAACTAGATGATATTGATTTGACCTTTACGGCTGCGGCCCTTGACACTATTGCCCATCTTGCAATGAATGATCATAATGGTGCTCGTTCTTTAAGACGCATTATTGAGAATATTATGCTTGATGTGATGTTTGACATTGATAAATACAATCATAATGGTCAAGTTGTGATAACCGAAAAGATGATAAACAATAACATATATAACAACTATCAAAAAGAAAAAATATAATGAAAGGAGAGATGTGTATGTTTTCCCCAACTGAAATAATTAATGCCCAATTGCCAGCAATCGCGGTAAGGGGTGTTGTACCTTTACCATATAACGAGATACGTCTTGATGTTGGACGAAATGAAAGTCTAAAAGCTTTAAAACTAGCTGAACAATATCAAAACTACGTAGTACTTTTAGTTCAAAAAAATCCAACAGTTGAAGTACCTACTGATGATGATATTAACAATATTGCTGTAGTGGCTCGGGTTATTATGAATATGACTGTGCCTAACAGTATTAAACGTGTGAAGTTCCAAGCAATCGTTAGATGTAAAGTTCTTGATTATGTGGAAAAGAAACCAAGCTTATTGGTAAATATTGAAACAATGCCATCTACTCAAAGTGATATTCAAAAAGAGTATCCTTTACTTAATCTTGTTGTTAATGAATTAACTTCTGATAAAACGAAGTTCTCGTTTGAAAATCAAGAAGTAATTGCTACTTTAGGTAAAGGCGTTACTGCTGAAGCTCTTTCGGATATTCTTGCATATAATTTGAAAACTGATTATTCATCTAAACTTAAGTATTTAAATACCCTTGATACTAATGATCGTTTACAAATGTTATTAGAAGATATTAAACGTCAACAATACTTTGCTCAAATTGAAGGTGAGATTGAACAAGAAGTTAAAAAGAATATTAATGAAAGTCAGAAAGAGTATTATTTACGAGAGAAGATGAAAGTTATCCAAGACGAACTTGGTGATAAGGCTAAAAAGGAAACGGATATTGAAGAACTACGTAAAAAGATAAAGAATGCTAAACTACCAGAAGAGTTTGAAAAGAAGCTATTAAATGAATTAAATCGTTATGCGAGTGCTTCATCTAATTCACCAGAAGGTGGTATTATCCGCACTTACATTGACTTTGTATTAAGCTTGCCATGGCATGAAGAATCCGAAGATTGTAATGATATCACAAAAGCTAAAGAAGTTTTAGACCATGATCACTATGGCTTAGAAAAGGTTAAGGAACGTATTCTCGAGTATTTAGCAGTTAAGATTATGACAAAGAAGAATCCACAAGCTATTCTTTGCTTAGTAGGTCCTCCAGGTGTTGGTAAAACGAGTTTAGCTAACTCAGTTGCTCACGCTTTAAATAAAAACTTTGTTAAACAAGCCTTAGGTGGCGTAAAAGATGAATCAGAGATTCGTGGCCATCGTCGTACTTATATTGGTGCTTTGCCAGGGCGTATTTTACAAGGTATGGCTAAAGCTGGTACAGTTAATCCAGTTTTCTTACTTGATGAAGTTGATAAGATGAGCAGTGATTATAAAGGTGACCCAACAAGTGCTATGCTTGAAGTTCTCGATGGAGAACAAAACCGCTACTTTAGTGATCATTATCTTGAAGAGCCTTATGACTTATCAAAAGTTTTCTTCATTGCTACAGCAAATTATCTTGGCAATATTCCTGAACCACTTCGTGACCGAATGGAGATTGTTGAATTATCAAGTTATACCGAGTATGAAAAGTTTGAAATTGCTAAGCGGCATTTACTACCAAAACAATTAGCCCTTCATGGCTTAAAACCAGAAGATTTTAGTATCAGTGATCAATCAATCTATACCATTATTCAAGGCTATACGCGTGAATCTGGTGTTCGTGATTTGGAACGTTACTTAGGTAGTATTATTCGAAAAGCCATTAAAAAGATTCTAATTGGTGAAGTAACTCGTGTTGATATTGACGTAGACTCGCTAGAAGAATATTTAGGCAAACCACGTTTTACCCATAATCTCGCTGAAAAAAATGATGAGATTGGCGTAGTAACTGGGCTTGCTTATACACAATATGGTGGCGATACCCTTTCAATAGAAGTTACTGATTATAAAGGCGATGGCAAACTAGTGCTAACTGGCCAACTTGGTGATGTCATGAAGGAATCTGCACAAGCAGCATTAAGTTATGTCAAGACTAATGCTGAGCGCTTTGATATTCCCTTTAAAGTATTTAAAGAAAATGATATTCATATCCATGTACCTGAAGGTGCTATCCCTAAGGATGGTCCATCAGCAGGTGTTACGATTGCTATTGCTTTAATATCAGCACTAGCTAAACGCCAAGTTTTGCATAATGTTGGTATGACGGGTGAAATTACTTTACGAGGTCGCGTTTTGCCAATTGGTGGTGTACGTGAAAAAAGTATCGCTGCTCATCGCAGTGGCTTGACGACCATTTTAATTCCAAAAGAAAATATTAAGGATTTAGATGAAGTACCAGATAGTGTTAAAAATGCACTTGAGATTATCCCAATTCTTACCATTGATGACGCTGTAAAGTATGCACTTAAAAAATAAAACAAGAAAATAAGAACTAGTTATAAAGAATAATGCTTTTTGCGAAGCATTATTTTTCTTTATAAATGGTCCAGAGATATTGAAGACAATGGGCTAAACTATTTGTACACCTAGAAAAAGCATGAAGATATTAAAAAATTAATAAATTTTAGAAATAATTTGTTGATTTATGATATAATGGAACTGCAGAAAAGAGGTTATAAGATGTTAGTATTGGTAGGGCCAAGTGCTTCCGGCAAAACAGAAGTTGCAAAACTTTTAATTAGTAAATATCACATGCGTAAATTAGTTACTTACACGTCACGAAGTGTACGGGTTGGTGAAGTTGATGGTAGAGATTATCACTTTATTGGCGTGCGCGAATTTGAACGGCGAATAGAAGCTAATTTTTTCTTAGAATATGTTAACTATAATGGTAACTATTATGGTACAGCAAAAGTTGACTTAGATTCCGACAAGGTGTTAATCGTTGAACCAGATGGTTTAAAGGCATATTGCCGTTTAGCTAAAGATAGAATAAAGATTTGTTATCTACGCTGTCCACCAGTTGTCAGAGAGGAAAGAATGCGTCGAAGAGGAGATGCAGAAGCATCAATCAGCAAGCGATTAGAAAATGATGATGTTATTTTTAATCCCCATATTGAAGCTTTAGCAGACTGGGTAATTGACAGTGTCGATATTAGTGTATCTGACATGACGGAATTAATCTTCAATCTTTACGCTCATTATATTAAAGATGAATAAAAAAATTGCTATTTTAGAAAAAAATAATATTACATATATAATAAAGAAAAGCAAGTCACGAAGAACGGCTCTTCGTTTCAATAGCTATGGGATCTTAAATATCAGTTGTGTTAACTTAAATGACTTTGAACAAGTTGAAGCTTTCATTACTAAAAATATTAAGTGGGTATTAGAAAAACATGCTAAGTATTACCAAACACCTCATCAATTTGTTAGTGGTGAAAAATATGACATTTTAGGTAAAGCTTATGAATTAGTCATTATCACTAATAAACATGGTGGCGTTCTTCTAGATAGCAATAAGATGTATATATATACACCGAATGAATCGCTTCAAACAATTAGTAAGATAGTTGAAGAATATCGCTTAGAACTTGCTGAAATGGTGTTTAATGAAGTTTTAAATAAGTGCTTTCAGGAAATGGCAAAATATTTAAACAAATATCCTAAGTTGACTATTAAAAAATACCAATCGCGTTGGGGTTGTTGTTATCCCAAACAAAACACGATAATTATTAATCTTAGTTTAATTCATACCCCACTTAAATATATTGAATATGTCGTTTATCATGAACTTACCCATTTAGTACATGCTAACCATAGTACTGAATATCATACACTATTACAACGATTTGTACCAAATGAAAGCAAACTAAAAAAAGAATTATCAGCCTATCATACTGATTATCGATAATATGTGCTCCTTACATTATATAAGGAGCTTTTTCTATTACTAATTTTGCTAATTTTCGCAAACCAAATTACTATGCAAAAAAAGGAAAATAGTGTAAAATATTGTTGAAGGAGGGTACCATATGAAAAAAGGGTATATGTTGACAACAAATGATAGCACGAAGACGTTAAAGGAAAAGTATGACAATGAAGTTAGAGAAAGCAAGAACAACCTTGCAAAACTATTGAAACGCCGACGCATCGAAAGTAATCACACATTAGAGGAAGTATCGTCAGGTATTTGTAGTCCTAGTTATTTATCCAAAATTGAAAATTGTCAAGTCGATGTTGATGAGTATTATTTTCAAAGTCTATTTGCTAAATTGCAATTAGTATATGAAGACATTAAGATTGAGCGAACAACCCCCATTTTTCCCTTATTATTGAAGTTTTATCTCTTAGGTCGTTTTAATGACTTAGACGAGAAAATCAAGAGTGTCGCAAGTGGTAATCTTTACTGCGATACGGAACTAGAGCTGGCATTACTCTTTAGAAATATTGTCTTAGATAATTTAGATGAGGCTAAACTGCTTTTAGAAAAACTAGAAAGAGTACGTAACACTTTAACAAAAGAAGAACTTAGTTTATTAGTATTTATTAATACGCTATATTTATATAAAACTAATCAAACAATTGCAGCCGTTGAACAAATTAGAACTTTAGTAAAACTAGATTATGAAGATGAATTGCTGAAAACGGCAGTGTTAGATCTTTCAGTTGATATTTATTACGCTTTAGGGGAAGAAACCCTTTTTGCTAAATGCTTAGGTAAACTTGAAAAGAGTCATTACATTGAGCTAATAATGAAACGCAAGATTATGCACCGCTTGCAAGGCTTAACTTTCTATGATATTAAATATGTTGAAAATATACACGATGAGCTATCAGAGATTAATGACTTGATTGATTTCACTAATCCTGCTGATGCTGAGGCATATTGCTATTATGTGGGAATTATCTACAATAATCTAAATGATTATAACGAAGCGCTAAAGGTAATTAACAAAGTGTCTTGTAGTGATCGCTTACTGGCACTAGAAGCAGTTACTTTGATTAGAAAAAATGATTTTAATGAAATGGTTGATTTCTTGACTAAGATAAAAGCCAACCCCGTAAAAGCCTATAATGCTTTATATGGGGAAGTAATTGAATATGTACGTGAGAAAATTGAACAATATAGTTATAATCGCACATTCTCATACTTGAAAACAATTCTTTTACCGCGGTTAGCCGAAGAGTATCACTTCTTTTACGACAGTTTCGCGGTTGCTGAATTTGCCCAAACGAGTTATAGCTTGGGAAAATACAAAGAAACAGTTCGTTTCTTAACTAAAATTAATCAAATATCACTTTCATAGAATGTACTTACTTGCCAAAACGGGTGAGATAGTGTATAATATAATTACCCAAAATATAGGCGGTGAGTGATATGAATGATTATATATTAAGTTTAAATAAAGAGGAATCATTCCCAAAAATGAAAGAATACGCTAGTCTTAATAGTATTCCAATCATCATGAGTGATTCCCTTCTTTTTATTGAAATGATAATAAACTTGCAAAAGGTGAAACGCATATTAGAAGTTGGCACCGCAATAGCTTATTCGGCCATTCACTTTGCGAGTGTTGATCAAAAGATAATAGTAGATACCATTGAACGAAATCGTGAGATGATAGCCCTTGCACAAAATAATATTAATGAATATGGTTTTTCTAAGCAGATTGTTATTCACGAAGGTAATGCTTTAGAAATAGCTATTGACGAGTTTTCTTCTGAGTATGACTTATTATTTATAGATGCTGCGAAAGCGCAATATCAGAAGTTTTTTGAACGTTATTCGCCCCTTGTTAGAAAAGGGGGAATAATTATTACCGATAATATTATTTTCCATGGTTGTGTTGATACTGAAGAAGAACTATCGAAGAACGTCCGTAACATGGTTCGCAAGATTAATAATTACAATGAATGGCTAAAGAACAATCAAGATTACGATACTACCTTTTTTGCAATAGGTGATGGCTTAGCCGTAAGTGTGAAGAAATGAAACTAATAGTAGAACTAAATAGTCTTGAACTACTTAATCATGATAAAAGCGAAATTGCTGCTTATCTTATTGGCGCAGATGGGCTTAGTCTACGACCTAGTCATATATATGACATACGTGAGTTAAAAGATATTATTAAAATAATTCACAAACAAGGTCAACAAGTAATCATTAATGCCTGCCGGATTTTTTCAGAATTTGAATTAACTGATCTTGAAAAAAACTTAGCTGCTATTTTAACACTTTTACCTGATTATATAATGTATACTGATTTCGCTGTTAAAACTATTTTGAATAAACTGTGCTATGATAACTTAATATATTACGCACCTACCTATTTAACAAATAGTTTAGATATAGAAATGGTTCTTTCTGATAATAAAATGGCAGTCGTTTCTCCATATATTAATTTTACTGATATTATTAGTATCTGTGAAAAAGTTGACCAACCATTAGTCATTAATGCTTTTGGAAAATTTGCAATTTTTCATTCGCGTCGACCCCTATTATCTAATTACTTCAAATATCGTGGCTTAGATTTAAATCCCCATGATAACTATCAAGTAGTCGAAGAATTGCGCAGTGATTATCATAACCTAGTCGAAGATGAAAATGGTACCCATTTTTATTTAGAAGGCTTTTACTATCTACTTGAAGAACTTAATAAACTTCCATTTGATGAGTACTTATTAATAAACACCCTATTTCTCGATAGCAATGATACGAAAATGATTGTTATTGGCTACCTTGAAGCCCTTAGAGGTGATGCACCGGCAGAAATTGTCAAGACTTGGCAAAAAAATGGTATATCCTTAACAAAAGGCCTTTTATATAAGAAAAGTATCTTAGTGAAAGGTGGCGAAGCAAATGATGAATAAAGTAGAATTATTAGCACCAGCTGGCAATTTAGAAAAAGCCCAAATTGCGCTATTGTATGGAGCTGATGCTGTATACGTTGGTGGTAAACAATTTAGCCTAAGAGCACGAGCATCAAACTTTTCACTTGCTGATATTGATGAATTAACATCCTTTGCACATAGCTTAAACAAAAAAGTATATGTGACGATGAATATTATTCCCCATGAAAGTGATATGGAAGGTGTTGATGAATACTTAATTGCTTTAAAGGAACGAAATGTTGATGCAATTATCGTATCGAGCCCATATATTATTAGCCGTGCTAAATTAGTTGCACCTACCATGGAAGTACATTTGAGTACTCAGATTTCTGTTACTAACAGTGCTGCGTGTGCATATTATGAAAAGTGTGGATTAAAGCGCATTGTATTAGCCCGTGAAGTGACCTTAAAAGAAATGCAGGAACTAAAAGCACATACTAATATAGATTTAGAAGTCTTTATCCATGGTGGAATGTGTTCAAGTTATTCTGGTCGTTGTGTCCTCAGCAATCATATGACAGGACGTGATGCTAACCGTGGTGGTTGTGCTCATTCATGTCGCTGGAATTACACACTATATCACGAAAATACCGCTCTTCCCGGCTTTTTTAACATTGGTTCAAAAGACTTAATGGCAGTACGCTATGTACCAGAACTTTTAAAGTTAGGAATTAGTTCATTGAAAATCGAAGGGCGGATGAAGTCAACTTATTATTTAGCGACCGTTGTGCGCAGCTATCGGTTATTGATAGACGCTTATTATGAAAAGGATTATGTAACTTCTGAAGAAATTGCTTTTGTGGAAAAAGAAATTAGTAAGGCTGAAAATCGTAATACTGGTAGTGGCTTTTATGAAGGTATTCCTTCTGATGCTGGTCAATTATATGATAACCGTGATGAACGCCCAACCAAAGAGTATTTAGGCATTGTTTTAGACTATAATGAAACAACGCATGAGGCCATAATAGAACAACGTAACTACTTTGAACCAAATGAAAAAGTTGAGTTCTTTGGCCCACATTTAAACAATGTAACCTACCAAATTGGTGATATTTTGGACGCTGAAACCGGTGAAAAGCTTGATGCAGCCCGTCACCCACTCCAAAAAATATTGCTCTTGGTACCGTTTACATTACAAAAAAATGACATAATGCGAAAAGTTAATACCTAAACTCTTGCTTTTTTTAAATTAATTTGGTATAATTGTAACAATCAATAATGAGATATGTTTTGGACAATCTCCAGAAAGGGATTTTTATTGTGAATCAAAAATATACATTGACAGCCGAAGGCTTAAAAGCCTATCAAGATGAGTTAAATCAATTAAAAAATGTCGATCGTGTTAAAAACATCATTGCTTTACAAGAAGCACGTGCTCAAGGTGACTTATCTGAAAATGCTGATTACGACACAGCTCGTGATCAACAAGCACAAATCGCCTCACGCATTAGTGTTCTCGAGAAGATCTTAAAGAATTATGATCTTATTGGAGATGAAGCAAATAACTTAGGTAAATGGGTTAAAATCGAATTCTTAGATTTAGAAGACGAGGATGAACCAATCCAAATATACAAAATTGTTGGTACACTTGAAGCAGATCCACTGCGTCAATTGATTTCCAACGAATCACCACTTGGTCAAGCCATCATTAATCATGGCGTTGGCGATAAGGTTTATGTTAAACCGGAAAATGGTGAAGAGTTCTGGGTGCGTATTTTAGAAATAAGTGCCAAAGAAATCAAAGCAAAGTAACATGTTTGTGATACTTTGTGCTATGGACAAAGAGCTCAATAAAGTTGTTTCTTTATTAAGCGGTGTCCGGAAAACGAAAATATTGGATAAAATCATTTACAAGGGAAAAATGGAAAATCATGATGTCGCCGTGTGTTTAACCGGTTTGGGAAAAGTCGCTGCTGGCGTTAGCACAGCACTAATGATCAAATACTTGAAACCAAGTTTAGTCATTAGTTGTGGTGTAGCTGGTGGTTACAATAAAGACCTCAAACCGCTCGATGTTGTTGTTGGTACTAAGACATGTTATTATGACGTGGATATGACCGCCGACACTTCCGAAAAACATGAATACGGTGCTATTCAGGGATTGCCACTTTATTTCGATGCCTCAACTGAAGCATTAAATATCGCAAAACGAGTTAAATTGCCGGGGTTTGCCATTTATCAAGGAATCTTGATGAGTGCCGACACATTTGCTGGTGACCGCGATATACTAACAAACATTATCAAGAGCCGATTCGATCAAGAACCAATGGCTGTTGATATGGAATCCGCCGCTGTTGGTCAAGTTTGTTATGTAAATAAAGTGCCATATGTTACCGTTCGGTCTATTTCGGATGTTATTGGAGCTGCAAATCAAATAACATCTTATTGCGACTTTGCTGAAGAGGCAGCTCGCAATGCTTCACTTATTGTGATGGAAATAGTTACTGAATACCAAACTAAAGCATCTATTTAGATGCTTTTCTTTTTTTGCTTTAACAAAATGCTTTTCTTTTCAACAATTGTATAGTATAATATGTCAATAAGAAAACAAACTAAGGACAGGAGAAAATTATGAAAAATAATAATAAGTGCTACGTGACTACCCCAATCTATTATGCTAGTGGTCGCGTTCATATTGGTAATGCTTATACAACAGTAGCTTGTGACGTTTTTGCTCGCTTCGAAAGAATGATGGGAAAAGATGTGCTTTATCTAACTGGTATGGACGAGCATGGTCAAAAGATCCAAGAAGCAGCTGAAAAAAATAATATTGCTCCTAGGGCCTTTGTTGATAATATTGCATTAGAAACTAAGAAACTTTGGCAAAATCTCCATGTTTCTTATGATGACTTCATTCGCACTTCAGAAGAGCGACATGAAAAAGTAGTTGAGGAATTATTTGAACAAATGCTTGCGAGTGACGATATTTATTTAGGAACTTATCAAGGTGATTATTGTGTATCATGCGAAGCATTCTTTACCAAAACACAACTAGGTGAAAATAATACTTGCCCTGATTGTGGTAAACCAACACGTTTAGTAGCGGAAGAAAGTTATTTCTTACGCCTTAAAAAATATGAAAAACAATTATTGAAATTCATTGATGATAACCCTGATTTTATTCAACCCGTTACACGTCGCAATGAAGTTGTCTCATTTATACAATCAGGTTTAGAAGATCTTTGCGTAAGTCGCACATCATATGACTGGGGAATTAAAGTAAAATCTAATCCGCGTCATGTCATTTATGTTTGGATAGATGCACTATGCAACTACATTACAGCCCTTGGTTATGGCAGCAGTGATGATTCAAAATATCAAGATTACTGGGTTAACAATGATAAAATTTATCATGTAATTGGAAAAGACATCTTGCGTTTCCACGCAGTGTACTGGCCGATTATGTTGATGGCCCTTAAACTACCAATTAATTTTAAACTTCTTGTTCATGGTTGGATAATGATGAAAGATGGTAAAATGTCTAAATCAAGAGGTAATACTGTTTATCCAAGCGATATCTATGAACGCTATGGCATTGATGCTTTGCGTTATTATTTAACCAAAGAATTACCATTAGGTAATGATGGCTTATTTACCCCAGAACGCTTTGTTGAACGCTTTAATAGTGATTTAGCAAATGACCTTGGTAACCTATTGAGCAGAACAATCTCAATGATTAATAAATATGATGGTGGAATAATACCACAAAATCCTGGTATTGTTACAGCCTTTGATGAAGATTTAGAAAAAGTAATTAGAACGAATTATCTAGAATATGTAACGGAATTTGACTCATTCATGCTTCAAAATGCGCTTACTAAAACATGGACAATAATTAATCGAGCCAATAAATACATCGATGAAACAATGCCTTGGGCTCTGGCAAAAGATCCGAAAAAAGCTAAAGAATTAGAAAGCGTCTTATATCATCTTGCTGAAACATTACGAATTGTTGGTAATATGGTTGCGCCAATTTTGGTTGAATCAGCTCCCAAAATTCGTTTAGCACTAGGCTTAACAACTGAATATGATAACTTAAAAACTTTAGCGTATGGCTATGACTATTCTAATAAAGTAGCCGAGAAGATAGATCCGTTATTTAGAAGATTAGATATGGCAGAAGAAGTTGCTTATTTCGAAAGTTTACGTCCTGCCGCTGATAAAGGAACTGAAAAAGAAGAGGAAAAAATTGCTGAGATAAGTATTGACGATTTCGACAAAATTAGCCTTAAAGTCGGCAAGATAGTCGCTTGCGAACTTCATCCGAATGCGGAAAAACTACTTGTTTCACAAATAAAGATTGGCAAGGAAACACGTCAAATTGTCTCAGGCATAGCCAAATACTATCAACCTACTGACTTAATTGGCAAGAAAGTAATTGTTGTTACTAATCTAAAACCAATTAAAATTCGGGGAGTAGAATCTTTTGGTATGCTACTTTGCGCAAGCAATGATAAAGAATTAGAACTGATCGAAATACAAAAGATGGATGATGGTGACAGCATCCACTAGGAGTGGGTTATGCATTTTTTAACAGAAACCGTAAGCTTAGATGTCTTATTGCCAGTTATTATACTAATGGCAATAGGGACACTAGTACCCTTTATATTAGCTGTATTTAAAATTAAGTATATTCCCATTTTTGTTGTAGAAATTATAATTGGTATGATGCTCGGAAGTTTTGGCCCAACAAAGGAGTTTTTTACAAGCCCCTTGCTAGATGGCTTGTACATGATTGGAATTGCCTTTATGCTATTTTTGAGTGGCCTTGACACTGATTTTTCGGTTTGGGGTAGGAAGAAGATGGCTGGTGATGGTAAAAATATTAATCCCTTTCGGCTTAGTATTGGTTTAATAGCTAGTTGTTTCTTATTAAGCCTTTTGGCATCACTTTGTTTTATAGATGAGATTAGCTCAGCTGATAAAGCATCAGGTATTCTTTTAGTAGCAATTTGCTTCTTCGGAACTTTTGCTTCAAGCGTTATTCCACTGGTTAAAACGCAAAACGCAGGAAATGCCACAATTGGTAAGATTGTTAATACATACTCAACGATTTCCGAACTACTATCAATTCTTACTATCTCTGCACTATTAATTGTTAACGATGTTGAACATAATCAAAAACCTTGGATTTTATTTATTGTTATTGCACTTTTGATTGTGGTATTTCTCATTGTTAAATATTTTTCAACTAATTATTTTCGAAAAATCATGGATGGCATTGTCCACTTCGGTTTACGCATTTGTATTTTAATTCTCTTACTGTTAACATTCTTGACAGGCTACTCAGGGGCAGAATTTATTTTAGGAGCTTTCTTAGCCGGAATGGTAATGAAAGCTGCACGAATATCTGAAAGCACCTTGAAGAAAATTGAAGTTGTAGCATATGGTATCTTTGTCCCCATGTTTTATATCCTAGTTGGTGTTCAAATTCCCCTATTACAAATGGTTCGCAGTTTTGAACAAATCAAATTAATCTTAGTAATTTTTGGAATAATAATAGCAGTAAAAATACCTTTTCTCATCTTGTTCAAATGGTATTATACGAAAACAGTCGTGTTAAGTTTGGCAGTAGTCACTTGCACTATCATTGTTAGTATCGCTGCTAGTCGAACAGGGATCTTAAAAAAAGAATTTTGTGATGCTTTAATAGTAGCAAGCTCCTTAACGTGTTTGATACCACCAATTATTTTTCAGTTTTGTAAAAACTTTGGAGTATGTAGACCAAAATACAGGGATGTTATTATTGAACCACATGAAATAGAAGAGGAATAAAATGGAACAAGTAAATGAAAAACTGAGTGTCAAAGAACGTTTTACTGCTTTTTTTGATAAGCGAACCAAGCATTCATTAGGAATGGTTATCTTAGGTAGTTTTATCTACTCTGTTGGTGTTGTTTGGTTTTTAAATGTTGGTGGCTTTTTTGCTGGTGGAGTAACAGGTATTTCCCAGTTAGTTTCTCGCTTTGCTTTTGGCAAAATAACACCATTAATAAGTATTCTTATCGGGGTAATCAATTTACCATTATTCTTAATTGGTTGGCGCGGTGTCAGCAAGAAGTTTGCGGTATTGACACTAATATCAGTTGGTGTACAAATGACACTAATAGCTATTTTTCAATTTATCAGTAATGATTTAGGGTTTAATCCATTAGAAAGTGTTGTATATTTACAAGACGCAGCTGGTGAGATTGTTCACTACACGGCAGGTCATCAAATTGGCATGCCTATTTATGATAATGGTGGACGTTTAATAGTCGCTATTTTAGGTGGTTGTATTGTTGGCTTTGGATCGGCAATCTGCCTAAAATCTGGTGGTTCAAGTGGCGGTATGGATGTTATTGCTAACTACCTAATGGTTCAAAAGAATATTTCATTTGTAAGATACTCATTTGTTGTTGACTTAATCATCATTAGTACTTCATCATTCTTTGGTATTGAAACTGCCCTATTTACGATTATTCGGCTTATTTGCTCAACTCTACTAGTAAATCATATTTACACAATCTACCGAATAGTAAAAATGGAGATTATCACGGAATATGCTAAAGATATTCGCGACGCTTTATTAACTAAGTTCCATCATGGTATGACGATTTACACAGTAACTGGTGGATACACGATGAAAGAAAAACAAATGCTTGAAGTATTTATTTCAGCCTATGAGGTACAAGATTATATAAGTTTAATTGAATCAATAGATAAGAAGGCTTTTATAACTGTATCAGGCTTGGAAAATCTCAAAGGCAACTATGTTAAAAAAACAATTGTTTGAGAACAATTGTTTAGAATAATTACTTTATTAATATTGATTAAGCGCAATTAGTTATTGCGCTTATTTTGCGTGTGACGGGCATGGTGTTATTCTAGTTAGAGTAGTCTAGTCACGGGTA
>CAYJAQ010000011.1:0-33772 GCA_964368275.1 uncultured Staphylococcaceae bacterium | reverse complement strand
CGTAAAAAACAAAAAGGTATGACTTGTATCATACCTATCGTTGTAATATGGTGGATTAGAGGGGAGTTGAACCCCTGTCCAAACAAAAACTTACCAGAACTTCTACATGTTTATTCTATCTGTTTGTTTAGTCTAAAGATATCAAATAGACAAACTATCTTCAAACGAGTTCAATAATTTAAATAACTAATAGTGAACAATACTAGCAATCATAGTCTATTATCGGCCCCACTCTATAACTCATAGACATAGTTTTAGGCAGGTGAGTTTTAACTTACAAATTTGTTAGCAAGCAAAACTTAATTTTTGATTATTGTTTGCGGTTAATTAAACCTCGGGCGTTTTTACTAGCGCAACCTAGACATGCTATCCTGATTCATCCGTGCCTGTCGAAACCATTACTAACCCATTGAGACACACTTATATATATGTACGATTATATTATATCATGTATCTCAATATTTTACAACTGTTTATATTTGGATATTCTTCAGCCACTCAATATGTTTGAGCGCATTTTGTTCCTGTTTTTCATCATAGACATACGCAAATATTTTACTAATGTCATGAGCGACTTTACTAAATAGTGTAGTCATTGTATCTAAAGACTGCCAAATTGCTTTTATTTCTAATGCCGGATATGTCATAACTAAGTGTTCATATGTTGTAGCATCTAAATAATTTTTAATATTTTTGGAGTATTTTCCAGTGCCAAGTGAAAAGTTTGTATTAATGCCTACTTGCCAATTAAGCATTTTAATTAGTTTTGGTCTAACATAATCATTAAGAATACCTATTGCATAGAGTGGCTCATTACGTGCTAGCCCTTTTGCGATGTACAAACTAACCCACCAAAACTCATTAACGGTTTTTTGGTACTCTTCTTCACTCGGTTTCATAATATGATACTCAGCATCGGTTGTTTTCACAACGGGCAAAATATTTTCTTTATCCAAAAGCGTAATAACCATTTTATCAGTTAAGAAGTGTTCTTTAGCAATAGTGCTATCAACGAATGTAAAATCGATACGATTACCATCTTTAAACTGGACTAGATAAGCATATGAAAGAACTTTATCATTATCCCATTTTGGCTCGTCCGGTTCTTGCATAACTGCTATATCTCCAAAATATGTTAACCAACTCTTATTAGTGATATACTTTTTAACATTGTTTGTTACATATACGATGTCAAAGTCTTGCAATATATCCTTCTTGGCATTGGGATTTGCTCTTGAACCATTCATGTATACTGCCTGTATTTGATGATTTTCAGCAAATGACAGAATTAACTCAAACATTTCTTTCTCACTACGCATATTGGCCTCTTTCTAATAATTATTTTTTAGTGTGATAACTATCATAACGCTTACGGTCATTGGTGCTTAGAATTCTTTTGCGTAATCTAATATTTTTGGGTGTGATTTCCACTAATTCATCATCATTAATAAACTCTAAATAGTTTTCGAGATTCATTGTTCGTGGGTGTTTTAATACTACTGTCATATCCTTTGTTGAACTTCTTTGATTAGTTTGTTGTTTTTCACGTGTAATATTAACAGCAAGATCTTCTTCACGGCTGCAGATTCCCACGATCATTCCTTCATAAACATTAATACCAGGTTCAAGCAATAATTCACCACGATCTTCTATTTGTCCAGCCGCATAAGCCGTAATCTGTCCTTGATTAATCGATACTAATACACCTAGCATTCTTCCCATAAAGCCCACATTTTCAATTGGTCGATAATCTAGGAAAGTATGATTAATAATGCCATAACCATGAGTTGCTGTCATAAAATCAGTCATGAAACCTATTAATCCCCGTGATGGCATTGTATAGACTAAGCGAGTTTGATTCTCATGATTATTCATAGAATCTAAATTCCCGTGGCGGTTACCAAACATTTCAATAACTGGACCAATATATTCATCTGGTACATCTACTTGAACAAATTCGTATGGTTCGCATTTCACACCATCAATCTCTTTCTCGATAACTCTTGGACGTGATACTTGAAATTCATAACCTTCACGACGCATTGTTTCAATTAAAATTGATAAATGTAATTCTCCACGTCCTGAAACAACCCATTCTTCTTTTGCGCCAAGACGTTCTACTAATAAGCTAACATCTCTTTGAGTTTCCCGGAATAAACGGTCCTCTAGTTTACGTGCAGTTACAAATTGTCCTTCAGTGCCTGCAAGAGGACTAGTATTTGTGCCAAAGTTCATTTGTACGGTTGGCTCTGATATTTTAATTAGTGGCAATGCTTCTTCTTTACCTATTTCGCAAATTGTTTCACCAACATATATATCAGGTAATCCAGCAATCGCAGCAATATCTCCCGCCTCAGCTGTTTCTATTTCTATTCTTTTTAATCCTAAAAAACCATAAAGCTTTTGAATTCTAAATTGTTTAATGCTGCCATCAATTCGAACACAACTTACCATTTGGTTTACACTCAAGCGTCCTCTTCTTATTCTACCTACACCAATACGACCAACATAGTCATTATAGTCAAGTAGAGCAGGTTGAAATTGTAATGCTCCATCAGGGTCAACCTCCGGATCAGGTATTTCTTTAAGAATAGCATCTAATAAAAGCTGCATGCCTGGCATTTGTTGTTCAGGATCAGCATCTAAACTACAAGTATTCTTATAAGCTGACGTGTAAACAACGGGAAAATCAAGTTGACTTTCATCAGCACCTAGTTCAATGAATAAATCTAGTACTTCGTCAACAGCTTTCAATGGATGAGCAGCTTCGCGGTCAACTTTATTAATTACAACAATGGTTTTTAATTTATATTCAAGGGCTTTTTTTAGAACAAAGCGCGTTTGGGGCATAGTTCCTTCATAAGCATCTACTACTAATAGAACACCATCAACCATTCCCATGATTCTTTCAACTTCACCAGAAAAGTCAGCATGACCTGGTGTATCAAGAATATTAATTCGATAGTCTTGATAATTGATTGCAGTATTTTTTGCTAAAATAGTAATACCGCGTTCCCTCTCTAAATCATTAGAGTCCATGGCGCGCTCTTGGATACTTTGATTCTCTCTAAATGTACTCGATGCTTGCAAAAGGGTATCAACAAGCGTAGTTTTTCCATGGTCTACATGGGCAATAATTGCGATATTTTTAATTTTCATAGTTTACTTCCTTCTTTACTGGTAAATTATACTCTTTTTTGCACAAAATGTCAAATATCTTCTATGTGAAACCGCTATTAATATTTAGAAAATAAAAAGAGTGACTGTTTTGCACTCTCTTTTGCTCCCTTTTCTTATGATTGTAGTTCTAATGTTTGGGGCTTTTTGACAATTTTATAAATCATTGCTGATGCATTTGGATATTTATTATTGAGTGATATTTCATCAAAATATAATTCATCAGGTGATAAACTGATAAATCCTAATTTTTCAAATATTTTCGCAAGTTCTTCCTTCTCAACAATAGTAATCAAATACTCAATATTGTTGCTGCTTGCAAAATCAACCACTTCTGTAAATAAACTTACAATTTCATCAAATGTTACATGCCGATGAAAAATGAAATATCTAATCAAGCCGTATGCTGAAAATACTTCATAAGAAAGAATGGCATCGACTTCGCCTGAACGCCATATAATGCAAGCATTGTTTATTACATCTTGATTTATATTGTTAATTAACGTTATTCTATTTAAAAAGGTTTCAATATCTTTTTTATTCTCTTCATTATAATGTTTTATCTCCATTTAGTACCCTCTTTATACTATGGGAAAAAGTGCTTAAAGGTGCCTAGAAAGTAAAAGAGCAAAGGCTCAATTGCCTTTGACTCTTTTTTATTAGTTCTTCTTATCTAATAAACGATATACAACAGCTGCTAAACTTCCACCAATTAGTGGAGCAACGATGAATACCCAAACGTTCTTTAATGCGTCTCCGCCCGCAAACAATGCTGGACCAAAACTTCTTGCTGGGTTAACTGATGTACCAGTTAATGCAATACCTAAAATATGAACAAGTGTTAATGATAAACCGATAACAATACCAGTTACAGCACTATTCTCTGATTTACTAGTTACACCAACAATTGTTAATACAAAAACAAATGTTAAAATAATTTCAATTACTAAGCTCTTTAAAATGTCACCTTCAAATAAGCCGTTAGCACCGAAACCATTGTCTTTTCCAAAGATTAATAATAGGATAGCAGCACCAGCGATACCGCCTAAAACTTGGAATAAAACATAACCGAAAAATTGTGCTACTGTTATTTTTTTATTGATTAACATTGCAATTGAAACAGCTGGATTAATATGACAACCAGAAATGTTACCAATGCAATAAGCCATTGCTACGATTACTAGACCGAATGCTAAAGCTGTAAGCACATAACCACTGCCTAATGCTGCATTACAACCAACAGCTACTGCTGTTCCACAGCCAAAAACTACTAATACTAATGTTCCAATAAATTCTGCAATGTACTTCTTTAAATTTTCTAAACTAAACATAATTTATTCTCCTTTCTTATGCAGGATAATTATATCATAATGGTACGTAAATTACAACTTTTTAGTAAATTTGTTAATAAAATTATCGTAAAAATAACTACGATATTCAACATTATCACTTTCTTCATAACTAATACCAAAGTATTCAGGATAGAGAATACTCCACCAGTTAGTCCCCTCTCCAGCACCTATTGTAACAACTAACGTCGGATATGTGCCAGATGGTAGAAATTCACCATTAAGTGCTTTAGCTGGGAAAGTTTCATCCCGGTATGCTACTACAATCGGATAACTGAATTCTCGACTATTCAGTCTTTCTTGAATAGCATTAACTACTGTTTGATCAATATTACTCGATTTCAATTCCTTTAAGATATTTAGTAATTCTTCCTTAACTGTTAGTTTCATTTGTTGATCATATACTTCATCTGAATTAGCTAATACTCTTACTCTGGGATAATTGCTATTTGGATGAGCACAGCCTGTTAAACTAATCAAAGCAATCAAAAATGATATGATAACTATAATAAAATCTCTTTTTATTTTTTTCATAAAAAAACACCACCAAAGATATTTTTGGTAATGTTTGGAAAATTATACATTTTTTATTATAATATCACCTTGTCGAATAACTTTTAATACTGATGTAGTAGCATCAACTACAGTTGACGAACAATTAGATAACTGTTCTGTATCGGTTACTAAATAATCGATATCTTCAGAAAAGTGTCCTTCAATATCTTCAACACAATTAAGTGGAGTTTCGCTCGAAATGTTAACACTAGTAGTTGCAAGTGGTCCTAATCTTCTTAAGATAGTTAGGGCAATGATTGAATTAGGAATACGAAAACCAATTGTTGGTAATGTCGTGCTCAATAAATTATAATGTTCAGGCTTTTTCTTAAAGATTATTGTCAAAGCTCCTGGCCAATAACTCATTAATTCACAAGTCAAATCATTGGTAATATCAACATATGGCAGTATAGTTTCAGCATCACATGCAAGAACTGCTAGGGGTTTATTAACTGGTCGATGCTTCATTGTGTATATCTTACTTATAGCAGATTCGTCATTAATCATAGCACCTACACCATATACTGTGTCCGTTGGAAAACAGATTATTTTACCTTTAAAGCAGTTAACGGGAATTTTTAAAAATTCAGCTAATGTAATTTTAATCATCAGTCCACCATAAACTACGCAAACGCTCGTTTAATTCCTGTTCGCTAATAATTCCTTTTTTGTATTGTTCAAATAATTCATCCATTAACTCTTGTTTAGTCTTGTTCGGTACATGCTCATATTCGACATCAATCACATCTTGTTTTGGTTGTTCAAATGGATTAGGTCCTGCATTTTGATAATTAGGATTGAAGCGACCCTTTCTTGTTTTAACCACAACTATTATCGCAATACCAAAACCAGCAGCAAGTATCGCAAATACTATTAGTAATTGTTTCATTAGTTGTGCTAAATTGATATTTTTAATTGGTGATGGAAAGTTATCCTTACCAATACCAACGACTGCGCTTTGCTTAAAAGTAGTAATATTTTCAGGGATTATTACGTTATATTCTTTATATAATGTATCTCGAAAGGAAACATCAATAATTAAATCTTGACTATGGTCAACTATAATTTGGTAATGCTCAACTATACTATTTGCTGGTGAATATGTTTTTGTAAAATCCGTGCCGATTATCTTAATACTATGATTCTCTTTATTACAATAGAAAAAGACACTAAGCGAAAGTTGATCACTATTACTACCTAAGACAATTGTGATGTCGCCTTTATCAAGTTCATCATCTATTAGCACTTGATAATAATCATAGTTTTCTTTACAATTAATCAAAAACTTCTCTTCTTCTTGGGTAGCAACACCAGTTAGTGTAAATGCCAAAATGAAAGATAATAATAATTTCATAGTGTCTCCTTTCTGATTATTTTACTTTTATTATGGTAAATCGATCTTTTCCTTGTAAATCTTTAATTACTTCTACCTCAGAGTCAGGAAAATATTTGTTTGATAGATTAATCATTTCTGCTTTTTTATTATAACTATGCTCAAATAAAATGGCTGCTGGTCTATTTAATATCTTACTAGCCCCCGATAAAATCTCTTCATAAAAGTTCATACCTTCAGTTCCACCAAATAAGGCAATATGCGGTTCATTGTCTTTAACAATATTTTCAACATATTCTTTATCAGGAATATAAGGGGGATTAGAAACTAATAAATCAAATTTTAAATTATTATCTATTAATGGTTTTAGCATATCACCAACCATAAAACTAATTTCTACATTATTATTTTTGGCATTTCGTTTAGCAACATTAATTGCCTCTTGTGATATATCAGTTGCATACATATCTATATTGGGTTCTTCACACTTTATCGCTATGGCAATATTGCCTGACCCTGTCCCAACATCTACCGCTTTTACCTTTTTACCATCAAAAAGTTCATCATAAGTCGCCAGTACATAACCAACTAGTTCTTCCGTTTCACGGCGGGGGATAAGTACATTATCATTTACTTCCATCTTATATCCATAAAAATAAGTATATCCTACGATATATTGAACAGGGTGATTTTCAATTAAATATTGATCAATTGCCTGATCAAAGACTGCTTTTGTCTTTTCGTCTAATTCAGTAGATAAGTAATTTAAAAATTCTGCACCACTTAATTTAGATAATTCCAGAATCAATATTTTGACAGCTGATTCTTCCTTTCCTAATTTTAATGCTCTTTTTGTTTGTTGTTTTAAATAAACTTGAATTGTCATTTGAATACTCCGTTAGATAAATTTTATATATATGACTTAAGGCAACTAAATCGCGATAAACATTATTTTCTCTGTTATCTATTCTATCACGTTTTGGAAAAACTTTCAACAAAGTTCCTTTATTTATTTTATTATCTAGTTTTACAAACGTATGATTCATACATATTTTACCAATAATCGGTAATTTTTCAGACTTGTTATATATATGACCTTCGCTAATTCCTTCATAATATCCCAGTGGTAATACTCCAATTATTTCATTATTACTAGCTAAATATTTTCCTTCATACCCCACTGCTGATCTTGCTGGTATATTTATTAGGTTTTCTAGCCTAGTGACAACTGAAACTGCTTGGTCTAAATTAAGTTCACTCACAAACCCATATAGTGCCATACCAATTCTAACATAATTGCCAATTAAAGGCTGTGTAAGCGTTGAAGTGGCTGTTGCATGAATAATAGAAAATTCATAGAGGTATATATATGGCAAGAATCTATTTTGTTGATAAATATTATCTTTTTGGGCATAGTGAGTATATATACCTTCAATAACTAATGAGCTATTATTCTTTAATAATCTAATAATTGTTTTTGCTTCTTCTATTGTGCGAATTCCTAAACGATTCATGCCTGTATCAATTTGCAAATGGATGTAATGGGGGGTTTTTACTTTTGATAAGTTATACGCATCATTTAATGAATTTACGCTTACACGCACATTGGATGGTATTTTTTCAATTATGGTTGAAGATAAGCTCTCCAAAATTAGCACCCGATTTTTGCTAACTAGCTTTTCTACTTTTTGGTATTCACTATATCGATTAAACACATAAAAGTCAACATTTGCCTTTTGTAAGCATTTAATGATCTGACTTGCACCGAGACCATATGCATCACTTTTAACTACTGCCATAATACCTTTTTTAGTATAATTGCTAATAGTTTTTACATTATTAATAATTGCATTCATTTTTATTATCATCATACACATCAATATAAACTATGTCTTAAGTAATTAAAAAAGAACGAGCAATAAGATACTCGTTCATTATTTGATTATTCTTCATCAACACTTAAAGCGCGCTTTTGTTCAAACTCAATTAAAGCATCAATTACAGAATCTAATTTTCCTTCCATAACACGATCTAATTGTTGAATGGTAAAACCAATGCGATGATCAGTTACCCGATTTTGAGGATAGTTGTAAGTTCTAATTTTCTCGCTACGATCTCCTCTACCAACTTTTGACAATCGTTCCGCACCTTCTGCTTCTTGTTTTTCTTGAAGCATATGATCGTATAAACGTGCTTGTAAAACCTTTAAGGCATTTGCTTTATTCTCATGTTGACTCTTACCGTCTTGGCAAGAAACAACAATACCCGTAGGAATATGCGTAACACGAATTGCTGATTTAGTGGTATTCACACTTTGACCACCTGGGCCAGATGAGCAGAAAATATCTACTCTAACATCTTGCATATCAAGATTTACTTCCAATTCATCAGCCTCTGGCATAACAAGTACTGTCGCTGTTGATGTATGGATACGGCCTTGTGACTCGGTACTAGGTACTCTTTGAACACGGTGTGAACCAGATTCATATTTCAAAAGTGAATAAACGGAATCGCCCGTAATCATTACACTAATTTCACTAAAGCCACCAGCTTCTGATACTTGAGCATCCATTACTTCAACTTTCCAACCTCTTGTTTCAGCGAAACGTGAATACATTCTAAATAAGTCACCAGCAAAGATATTTGCTTCGTCACCACCTGCAGCACCCCTAATTTCCATGATAATATTTTTATCATCATTAGGATCTTTCGGTATTAATAATATTTTTAATTCTTCAGTAATACGTTCTAGTGCTTGATGGTTTTCTTCAAGCTCCGTTTCCGCCATATCACGAATTTCTGCGTCATTATCATGAATTAATTCTTTTAGCTCTTCAATTGTACTTTCAGTTTTTAAAAGTTCATGATACTTAAGTACAATTTTTTCAATTGAGCGCTGCTCTTTACTAAGTTCTGTAATCTTCTTAATATCAGTCATAATAGCTTCTGAACTAAGCATCTCATTAATTTGATTATAACGCCCTTCAATTACTTCTAATCTGTCTTTCATGCATTTTGCTCCAATTATTCTTTAGTACCATCTTTAGGTACTTTTATATTTTGTATTTGTACAGTATATTTCGATTCTTTAAAGCGACATTCATCTGGGAAGAAAGTAAATTGGATATCGCGTAATGAACCTTGACGGTTCTTAGCAATAATTAACTCTAAAACTTTCTCACCATTATCATCTTGTTCGCCTTCTGCATCTACTACTTTTGCACGTACTTCATATTCCTTCTCTTCATCCTTCTTTTTCTCTGGACGATATAGGAACATAACAATATCGGCATCTTGTTCAATACTACCTGATTCACGAAGGTCAGATAATACTGGTTTTTTATCTTCACGTGTTTCTACTAAACGTGATAACTGCGATAAGGCAATTACTGGCACTTCTAATTCTTTAGCAAGAATCTTTAAGGCCCGTGAAATAGCCGCAACTTCTTCTTGACGACTACCTTTATTATTGGATGTAATTAACTGTAAGTAGTCAATTATTACAATATCTAGTTTATCGACTTGTTTAAGTTGACGACATTTTGAACGAATTTCATAAATATCAGAAGCATTTGATTCATCAAAATAAACATTATACTTCACTAATTCTTGGCGAGCATGACCTAATAAGATAAGTTCTTTTGGATCAAGTTGACCACGTTGAATTTTTGACATTGGAATGTTTGATTGATAACTAAACAAACGCATCATCAATTGTTCAATACTCATTTCAAGTGAGAAGAAAGCAACATGGGCATCCTTCTTTTGCTTACAAATGTTCAAGGCGAAGTTAAGGGCTAAAGCTGATTTACCAACTGAAGGTCTAGCAGCTAAAATTATTAAGTCACCTTTTTGAAAACCGAGTGTTGCTTTATCAACTCGTTTAAAACCAGTTGACAATCCGCGCAAATCGGATTTATCAGAAGTATATCTCTCAATTTGTTGATAGGTAGTGGTCGCTGCCTTTTCAATAGTTAGCAACTCGGAAGTACGACGTTTTTTAATAATGTTCTGAATCTTATCTTCCGCTTTATCAAGTATTTGATTAAACTCCAAACTACCTGTTAAAATATTTTCCGATAGCTCTGACATATTATTAAGTAATTCTCGTTCAACGGCTTTTTCTTTAATAATGTCAATATAAAGGCTAGCTGAAGCTGTCGATGGAACGGCATCAACTAATTCTAAAAGGTAAGCTTTCGGATCGTCTTTTAGCGCAAGTTCCAAACGCCGCATTTCTTCTAGTACTGTTAATGGTTCAATCTTGACATTTTCTTTAAATAAACTAAGCATCGCCCGATAAATGAATTGATTTTGTTCATTGTAAAAATCAGTGTCATTTAATTTACCACTAGTAGCATTCATAATATTATTATCAATTAGAATACTACCTAATACATATACTTCAGCATCCTGATTAAATGGTACAGTTTTGCTGCTCATAATCTACTCTTTCTCAACTACAAATAGTTTAATAGTTGCAATAACATCTTTGTGAAGTTGAATTGGGATATCGAAAGTTCCAAGTGTTGTAATATTATCAGTAAAGTTAATTTTACGTTTATCAAGAACAACATTATTTTCTTTTTGGAAAGTATCAACCACTTGCTTCATACTAACAGAGCCAAATATTTTACCTTCAGCCCCCACTTTTACAGCAATCTTTACTGGTTTTGCTTCAACAAGTTTCTTTAATTCTTTCATCTCTTGAAGATGCTTTTCAGCAGCAATCGCTTCTTGGCGTTTTTCTTCATCTAGTTTTTTCAAGTTCTCAGCCGATCCCAAAATCGCTTGACCAGTTTTAATTAAATGGTTAGCAAAACCTGCAGGTAATTCAATCAAATCACCTTTTTTGCCCCGACCTTTTACTTCTTTTACTAATATAACTTTCATACTTTCCTCCTTACCTAAATATTCATCAATATGTTCTTTTAAGTCAGCAACAACTTTGAATATATCGTCAGAATTAATTTGAGCGGCTGCGTTGTTTAAGTGACCACCACCACCCATGCGTTCCATCAACATTTGCATATTAATAGCGCCTAAGCTACGTGCACTAATACCTACTTGATGATTGTTAATATAACCAATGGTAATACCAACATCTAAACCGGTAATTGAGATTATTTCATCAGAAATTTTAGCAAGAGTTGCTCTTTCATAGATGATATCTGTTCTACCAACGGAAATACCAACACGATCTTTATAGAACTCAACATTATCGATAAATTCATTACGAGTAATCTTTTCACTAATGTCTTCCTTTAAATAAGTCTTAACAATTGTCATGTCAGCACCAAATTTTTTCAAAGTAGCAGCAACATTAAAAGTATTTGCTGAAGTTCGATAGATGAAATTATTGGTATCAACAATCATCCCTAATAACATCCAAGTTGCTTCAAGTGGATCAAAGATAATTTCTTTATCAAAGAAGTCCAATAATTCTACCACTAACTCAACGCTTGATGAAGCTGATGTCGATGAATAGTAAAACTGTGTATTAGTAATTGAACCTTCACCTTGACGATGGTGGTCAATAATACCAATCTTTTTAGCCTTTTTTGCTAACTTTGGTTCTACTAATAAATAATCACTTTGACAGTCAACAATCATTAGAAGGGTGTCATCATCTAAAAGCCGCAATGCTTCAGCTGGTGAAATAATATAATCAAGTAATCCAACATAACCTTTGACAATTGAATCATAAATTCTTTCAACTGTTAAGTCGATACTCTTAGGGTCGAGAATTATGTATGCTTCTTTTCCCATTGCTTTAGCAATCTTGTAAACACCAAAGGTTCCGCCGAAGCCATCAGCATCTAATGTCTTATGACCAATTACGATTACCCGTTTAGCTTCTCTTATTGTTGATTGTAATTCTTCACTCTTAATCCGTACTTCTACACGTGATTCTTTTGGAACAGCATCGGTTTTAGCACCAAAATAACTAATCTTGCCATCAACATTTACAACTACTTGGTCCCCACCACGGTTAAGTGCTAGTTCGAGTTGTTCATTAGCATGTTCAAATAGTTCAACAATGTTTTCGTCAAAACAAGCGATACCGATACTTAAACTAATACGAGCCGTACTTAATTTCAAAATTGTCTTGATATCATCAAGAATTGTAAAGTTTGACTTCATTATTGCTTGTAATTGGTTATAGTCCATAATGATTAAATAGTTCTTATCATTGTAGGCTCTTGTATAAGCCCCAAAGCTTTCTGACCATTTAGTGATAACACCAATTATTTTCCACATATATTCAGCACGTTCTTGAACATCAAATAATGACATTGCTTCTTCAAGGTTATCAATGTTAATATAACCAACAGCAGTAACCCGTGACTTATACTTATTCTCAATTTCAACAACACGACTAATATCAGTTAAGTATATAATATTGTGATCGATAACATGCTTAACCTCATAAACCGCACCATAAATTGTAGTGATAAACTTTTCATCACCAGCTTTTACTTTTCGATATAAATCAGCACTAATGTTCTCAAGACGCATCTTTTCTAGCGGACTCATGAAAATACGCTTAGCATAACTATTTGACCAAACAATTTCTTGTGAATTAGATAGTACTAGAATACCGATAGGCAATTCATTAAATGCGGTTTCGCCCGCTTTCTTAACACGATAAGAAATGGTATTCCACATGCCTAGGCGTGTTTCTAAATAATTCTCTTTGCGAATTTGTTTAATACGTTGGCCAATACTGATCAAAAATGATAAGCAACCAACTATCAAAGCTATACATGCAAAAAAGTATACTTTGTTGTATGCAATTTCTTCATGTTGGTAAAAGTAATATGCGAAGAACGCTGATACTATACTCAACACAATTAGAAAAATGGGAATGATTGTATTTCTTTTCTTCATATTTCACCTGCTTGGTTATGCATTTCTAACTATTTACGATAAATGCACATTTCTTCAACTTATTTTATCACAAAGTGTTAATTTTATAAAGCAATTTGGTATAAACTTTGCACAGCCATTATATTTTCCCAAGTTTTTACAAATAATATGACAATATAGTATGCTTAACACAAGTCAAAAAAGTAACTCAATAACTGCTTTTTCCATTATTATCGTATTAATTAGTTTTTCTTAATCAATATTAATAATCTTTTTTTAATATCTTTAAACTTTTTTTATTATTACATCTCAATCAAAAGAGACATTTTTTACTTTTAGTATTCTTTTAATAACTTGTTGATGACTGTTGTAACTACCTATTTAAATTAATGTTTGACTAGCAGTTAAAAAGTATGTATTTAGTGTGTTTTGATAATACTTATTAAAACACATTCACTATAAAACAAAAAAGCAGTTTAATAACTGCTTTCATCACTAACTATTCTCTTACGAATGGTAATAAAGCCATGTGGCGGGCTTTTTTTATTGCGCTTGCCAATTCTCTTTGGTAAATCGCTTTAGTGCCTGTAACACGACGTGGTAAAATTTTTCCACGATCAGAAATATAATGTCTTAAAAGATCTGCATCTTTCCAGTCAATCTTTTCTACTTTATTATCAGTAAAATAACAAGTTTTTTTACGTCTCTTAAAAACTGCCATACTTTTTCTTTCCTCCTAAAATGGTAAATCATCATCCGTTATATCGAATTGATTTTGGATTTCCGCAAATGGTTCTGCTTTAGGAGCACTAGGCTTTGGTGAATTACCTTGATAGTTATTATTGTAACCTTGTGCCTTTGGTTTTGCTGGAGCTGATGGCATGTCATATGGTGAATAATCAAAATACTCACTACCACTACCAGCATTACTATTTTGACCTGCTGATTTTGGTTCTAAGAATTGAATACTATCACAAATTACTTCAGTAACAAAACGACGTGTGCCATCTGGTGCTGTATAATTACGAGTTTGAATTCGTCCGTCAACACCAATTAAACCACCTTTACGAATATAACGGTTTAAATTTTCTGCTTGTTTGTTGTAAACAACACAATTAATAAAGTCAGCTTCTCTTTCACCAGTACTTGATGTAAATTGTCTATTTACAGCAATTGTGAAAAATGCAAAAGAGTTGCCTGATCCTGATGTTCTGAGTTCAGGGTCACGAGTTAATCTTCCAACTAATACGACTCTATTCATAATTTCTCCTAACTATTCAGCTACAACAATGTGGCGAATAATACTATCTTTAATGTTGGCAATACGATCAAATTCGTCAATAGCAGCAACAGTTGCATTAACGTTTAATAATACATAATAACCTTTACGGCACTTAGAAATTTCATATGCTAAATCTCTTAAGCCCCATTCATTCACTTTATCAACTGTTGATTCATGATTAGTAAAAATAGCATTAACTTCTTCAATTAAGGCTTTTCTATTCTCCTCAACAACTTCTGGGCGAATGATGTACATAACTTCGTACTTTTTCATTACTACACCTCCTTATGGTCATAGGCTTCAATTCAATGAAGCAAGGGATGAGATCAAATCTCATGCTTTAGTATTATACCACATATGAGGTGTTTTGTAAAGTGTTTCGACAATGTATTTATTTGTAATATATATTAGCAATAACTTCGTCAGCAACCTCTTTCGAGATTAACGTGGCGATTATCTCAGCACTAAACTTAAAGGTACTTCCAGCTGCTTTTCCGGTGATAAACATTCCATCGTGAACAACACTAGTTTTGGACTGATACTTTCCAAGCGGCGCATAGCTCTCATAGCCAGGAAAGCAAGTAAACTTTCGGCCATCTAAAAGACCCATTTGCCCAAGAATCGCTGGGGCTGCGCAAATGCAAGCCACTAGCTTTTCTCTATCAACAAAATGATTAACTACCCTTTTAGTTATACCACTATTTAAATGAGTAAGAGAAACGGCTTTGCCGCCTGGAATAACTAAAAAATCATAGTCACTAAGGCTGATGTCCGATAGTAAATATTCAGCTTTGATCTTTACATTACTTTGTGTTACTAAATCTAGACTTGAGGTAATGCTAACAAGATCAATAGTAATTTTTGCCCGTCTAAGTAAATCAATTGTAATCAGCATTTCGACATCTTCAAAATAATCTGTCAATAAAATAATACCTTTCATTGTTCCTCCTATTTTTTAATTTTCATATAAAAGATGGGATTACCTTTTTGCGAAAAACGGTCTTCATATTCAGTTGTTATTATCTTTTCATCACGGCTGTGTAAGTTAAAAGTTAAATCAAGTATTTGATAATCTGCATTGTTAATACTCATAATGCTATACGTAAAGAAAGGTTCATTATCGGTTTTTATTTCAATGTCACCATCTTTTCTAATTATTTGTTCATATAGTCTTAAAAAAGTGTTACTAGTTAAGCGACGTTTCTCATGACGATTTTTGGGCCATGGATCACTAAAGTTTAAAAATATTTTATTAATCTCCCGCATAGCGAAACAATCCATTAGTTTCTCAGCATCAATATTAATTAAGCGAATATTTGCTAAACCCGCTTCAGCAATCTTTTCGGTTGCTTGGACAATTACGCTGTCAAATTTCTCAATGCCAATATAATTAATATGAGGATTTTGGCGAGCATGTTCAAGCAAAAATTTCCCCTTCCCCATTCCAATTTCTAAGTAAATTGGGTTGTTGTTGCCAAACTCATCGGCCCAGTGGCCTCTTTTAGAAAAGGCATCAAAAACCATTAAGCCATCATGATTAGCTAATCTTTCTTTAGCATGTTTTACATTTCTTCTTCGCATTATTTTGCTAGTGCTATTAATGCTTCTGCATAAATAGCCACTCCTTTTAGTAGTGTATTAATTTTGATGAATTCATTTGGTTGATGAGCGACTGTCACATCGCCAGGCATCTCCATACCAAAAGCAACTGCTCTTTTTAAAATTCTTGCATATGTTCCGCCACCAATAGTAAATGGTTTATTAACCTTATCACCTGTATATTTTACATATGAAGCATAAAGTTTTTGAACTAGTTCATCATCAGGTGAAACATAATGTGGTTGCTTTGAACCAATTATTTCATAAGTGAAACCATATTCTGCCATTTTTTTGTCCATTGCTTTTTGATATTTTTCGATACAAAAGCCAATTGGGCAACGCATGTCGAGGCTCATTTTTGCACTTTCTTCATTAATATCAATAATACCAATATTGCATGTTAGTTCACCCATTTCATCGTGATGATGACTTGAGCCAAGACGAATGAGGTTATAATCTTCATGTAAGAAGCTTCCCATTTTAATAACTGGATGATTTGAAAAACTACTTAAGAAACGTAACATATTAGTACCAGCATTAATTCCTTTATGGGGTTCCATAGCGTGAGCTGCAACTCCCATTATTTCATAAGCATAGTTGCCTGCTTCTAAATAGCACTTTCCTTTTAGGCTATTTGCTTCTAAATACTTTTGGAAATCATTATCATGATTAGATTTAGTAACAGCTTTTACATGATCAATTACCACATTAAAACGTTCGCCACCTTTGACTGATATTACATCATCCGTCGTGCCAGTTCCTCTTACAAATGTAGAAACTGAGCCTTTCTCACCATAAATAAGGGGAAAATCAGCGTCAGGTGCAAATCCTACCTCAGGCATTGGATAATTTTCACTATAGTGTTTTACACCGCGCCAACCGGTTTCTTCATCAGTTCCTAAGATGATTTGAATTTTTTTAGATAATTTAATGTTTAAATCTTTAATCATTTTTAAAGCAAAATATGCGGCCATGGTTGGACCTTTATCATCCATTGCTCCCCGGGCAATTATTTTGTCATCAACAATATCAGCTTGATATGGCGGATTAAGCCAGTTATTTCCTTCAGGTACAACATCAAGGTGACAAAGAACGCCAATTGCTTCTTCGCCATCGCCATATTCAATACAACCGGCATATCCACCATCACGGTGAACTTTAAAACCGTCTTCTTCGGCTAGTTGTAACATATATGTCAGCGCCTTGTCAATTCCTTCACCAAATGGTTTTTCGGGAGTTATTGTAGTAGGATCTAGGACACTTTTAATTCGTAATAGTGCTTGTAGTCTTTTAACTAACAAGTCTTTTTCTTTTAAAGCTATTTCCAAATAATTCATTTTATTTCTCCTTGCATATTTTACCACCTTTATGTTGATAATAAAGTATCACATAAGGAGGATTTTTATGGATTTAGATATTAGAAAGGCCGTTATTAAAAATTTAAACGGCGCTACTTTTGATGATGTAAGATTAACCATTCAAGATGCCATTGCAAATGGCGAAGAGAAAGTTCTACCCGGACTAGGTGTATTATTAGAACTAGTATGGCAAAATACCAGCAATGAATGGCAACAAGATTTTACCCATCAACTAACTAATTTATTGCAATAATCATTTATTTTTTAATATTTTCAAGTTCGTTTGCAATAGCATCGGAAGAGCACTTGATTATATTGCCAGTTACTAATACACCTACTTGTAGATTCTTTAATGTATCAAAATCAACTAACTTTTTGTCTACAACTTCAATAGTAATTCGGTTAAGACTACGACTTGTTGATACAATATTATCAACGCCCCCAAAGATTGGTAAGAAAGTAACATCCATTTTTGTTACTTTTTTATTGCGTTTTGCTTGGCGTATACATACTTGAACAAACTTAATAATTGCTACTGTCAATAATGAGCCAATGAAAACTGCACAAATAATGAGAATTACTAGTGTCGTTGGACTCATACCATTAGAAAGCATCATATTTATATACCTCTTTTTTCTTTCTTATACTCTTATTATACTATAAATGGCAACTTTTTTCAAGGTATATTATATGTTTCATTATAATATAATGTACAAGGTGTTGTCGATGATTATTATTGAAATTATTAAATATTTATTAATTGGCGCTATTCAAGGTTTTTTAGAACCCCTTCCGGTTAGTAGTAGTGCTCACATGATTATTTTCGCTGATATTCTTAATATTAGCAATAATGATTTAACTTTCGAAATTGTTATTAATTTTGCTTCTTTCCTTGCAATTTTGATTTTTCTTTTTAAAGACATTAAAAATCAACTTATCACGGAAAATAAAATTAATTACCCCTTTATTACTAAATTAGCAATTGCTAGTTTCCCCGCCGTTATTGTTGGTTTTATCATAAAGGATTTAATCGGTGATTACTTAATGTCAACAAAAGCAGTTGGTTATACTTTAATTATTACCACTATTTTCTTATTGATTACTATTTTACTTTATAAACGTACTCAAAAACAAAAAATTACTTATCTCGATGCTTTGGTAATTGGTACTTTCCAAGCTGTTGCTCTAGCACCTGGTATTTCCAGAAGTGGCACTACTTTAATGGGTGGCACCATTTGTCGTGTGAACGCAAATACTACTTTAACATTCTCGTTTATGATGTATCTTGTCGTTAGTCTTGGCGCAATGTTTATTAGTCTTGGTGATGTTATTGCTAGTTTTGCTGCTATCAACATTGGCTATTATCTTGTAGCATTTATCAGTGCATTTATCGGCACTTCAATTGCGGTTAAATGGTTTTACCAAATCATTAGTAAGCGAACATTATGGCTTTTTGCAATTTATACTTTTATCGTAGGCACTATAATTATTATTATAAAATAGGTAATAAAACATATTTATAATTATGTTTACGCATAAAGTATTATTGAAAGAGAGGTGCTCATATGGCATGTGGATATACTACTACTCCAACTACACCTGTGCAAGCTAATAGTATTGCTGAATTACTAAGACGAATTGATCAAATTCAAAAAGAAGCTATTCTAAGCAATATCGCTGATAGATGTGAAACATGTATGATCGGTGCACGTTATAATACTAAACCAATTGCTATTTACAATCAATGTGGCCGTGTTGAAGTAGCTTCAAGCTACAACGACGTTACTCCAGTAAATTTATTTAGAGTTGAGGAAGTGCGTGGAACGGAAACCGTTCTATTACGTTTATTAGAAGTTGATAGTGCCGGCAATATTACTTGTAGCAATCAAACAGTTGTTTATCGTATTGGTTGCATTTGCGCAGTTCAATGTTTTGAACCAATAAATTGCGACCCTTGTAACAGAACATTGGCTAATTAGTGTTAGTGAAGAGGTATTTATACCTCTTCGCTATCCAGCACAATCTTTCAAAAAAGGTATCACTAAATGATACCTTCTTTTATTTGATAAAATGCTTTTTTAATGAAATCACGTTCAGGCATTTCAAATCTATCCATATCTTCAATAACCGAAGTAGGATCATACTGTAACTCGTAAACATTATACGAATAACCTTTTTCGCAGATAGCTAGAATTGCACATCTTGCGTAATCACTAGTCGGGTATGGACAACCACAAGAACCAGGATTAACATATAGACGTTTGCCTTCTTTTATTGCTCCTCGGTGATCATGACCAAAGAAGACAATATCGACATCGTAGTTTTTAAAGAGTTCATCAAGGACAGAAGCATCCTGACTCTTAGGAATAGTAACATACCAATTATTTTCAATAGGATAATGAATATATAGTATCTTTATGCCATAATATGTTTCAATAATGTAGCGTGGCAATTTTTCAAGAAAGGCATAATGCTTTTCAGAAATTTGCTTTTTGACCCAATCTTGATGAGCTTTTTCGGTGCAACTAATTGGGTTAAGGGTATTTGTTAAATAATAACTTTCATGATTGCCAATTACCATCCGGGTATTTTTTAGCTTCGTAATCATTGCAAGAACATTATTACCATTAGGTCCAATTGCTATTGCATCGCCTAAGATAACTATTTCATCAACTAATTCTTTTTCAAATAATTCAAGAACTTTTCTAAATGCCGCATCATTACCATGGATGTCAGTAACAATACCTATTTTATGCAAGCTATCACCTACTCTACACCATAGTATTTCTTAACATCTTTATATGCTTTCTCCGCCATTAAATTCATACCACTAACATTAGGATGAACTGAGTCAGCTAAGTACGCTGTAGGGTCACTAGCTGAAATACCACAACTAGCTAAATCAATTAGGCCTAGTTCATACTTAGTAGCAAGTCGTTTGATTTCCCCATTTACAATTGCTCGATCAGCTTGTTTAGTAAGTTTTTCATTAATTATTGTGCATACGAACAAATCAGCATCCGGATAATAGGCTTGAATGTTATTAATCATTTTTTCATATGACGTTGCGAATCGTTCTTTAGTCACAGCACCAGCCACATCGTTAGTACCAATTAAACAGATTATCACATCGGGATTATCTTTTGGCGAAGTCTTTAAACTCATGATTCGATATAAATCACTACATATATCATTTGCTTGCCAACAAGGAGAAGCAACAGCTGTTCCTGCCCAAGCATTGCAAATACCTCTTGTCATACCGGTTTTATTAGCGAGTTGTGCCCACCACATATCATTTACATTTCTAACTCCGAGTGATGTTGCATTTGGCCCATAACACCAACATGCAAGATTTTCGGAAGGAATTGCCCCTTCAAAAGCAGAAATACTATCACCAATGACTGCGAGAGTTTTGCCAACAAAAATATTATTAGGGTCAATTGGTTTAACTGTTGGTTCTTCTTTAGTCCAAATATTGAAAGCTAGCATAATGCCAGAATTATCATTGTTAGCATTATAACTTGCATACTCAGACTCTTTATTACCACATTGACCATACACAACACCAACAACTGCGGTATCAGTAGGTAAACCAAAAGCAATTACTTTACCACTTCCTAAAGCAATGTCAATGTTCTTCTCAATATAACCTACATCAGTAACTTCAACTTTAATTATTTTGTTTACACGAGGATGCATATTTTCTGAAGTAGGTTCTTCGGTAATAACAATTGAGAAGATACCGCTTTTAGCATCTGGATTACTATTATTCACTTGTTTAACATAAAAACCAATTCGGTAGATATATTTTCCTACTAATTCATCATCATTATAATAATAATGAGATGCGTTATGGACAGGTAGGCTGCGAATAATTGATTCATCACTTAATGCTAAAGCTGGAATACTTTTCACTAGATTTCTAGGAATAGTTTCATCTATTGGATCGCTCAAATCAGGTTTTTCTAAAGTTTCAAACTCTGCTTCTTCAGTAATACTCTTAATCGCTAAACCATATTGATAATTAACTAATAGCTCTACTTTATAAAGCATTTCATATGTTAAGTCCTCTAAAGTGATTTCTCCAGTTAGTTTCTTTAATTCATAAGTGTCTTCTTTTGTTTGATACTTAACAACTACTTGATAATCAGTTACTACTTGTTCTTCATCAACTATATGATAACTGATTTTAGCAATATTAGTATCAACAAGTTCAGCTTCTAATGTAGCACTTGGCGCAACCACATCTTTGGTTGTTGCATCAAGTTCGTTCACACCTGACTTTGTTTGTTCACTTTCTACATAATCATAACTTATCACAATGTGATACAAAGTAGCTGGTGTTAAATCAGTAACTGTTAAAGTATTATTAGTCATTGCTAATTCTTGATTGTTAACCTTGACAACAATATTTTTGAAAACGCCAAGAGCACTGCTTGGAACTTTTGTTAAAACAATAGTGCTTTTAGTTGTCTCACATTCCACATTAAGCTTTTGTAAAGTAATCTCAACCGGATCTTCCCCACAACTAACCAAAAAGATAGCACCTAGCAATACGACAAATGACATAATAATAATTCTAAAGTTCTTCATATTATCTTCTCCTTTTTACTTAGGTATATTATAACATAAAAAAGGAAAAAACACTTATTTTACTATAAAATACTTTAAAAAAACTTCTCTTTATGTTATAATAATCTTAATAATAGAAGGAGAATTATTTATGAAAAAAACGTTTATTAGTATTTTATCTTTTTTGTTTATTTTATTTTTGTTGCCTATTACCGTAATTGCTGAAGATAGTGAAGACTATTATCGGGAATTAACAAAAGAAACAACAAATATTTTTCGAAATGTGACTTATACTCACATGACCGCAGAAACCCGGACTGACCGTCCGAAAGGATGGGATCAAGGATTAAATGGATCGGTGCTTATTGATCCTGCTAAATGGTATGGCCAAAATATAAACATTGTTGATATTCCCCGTGGTGAAGAAGTTAAGATTGTCTCTTGGAGTTCAATCGGTAATATGCAATTTAATATGGTTGCTATAACCGAAATGGCAAAAGACTTTGAAGCTAAAAACCCCGGATGGCATGTTATTGCTGGTATTAACGGCGATGGTTATGACTGGCATACGAAAGCTGACTTTCCTAATGGTGGCGTTGGTGTTGAAATGCGCGATGGCGATTTAACCCACTTTAATAAATGGCGTGATACAGTTGCCATTACTAATGCTAACTCAGGTGTTCAATTAGTTCATGGTGCAGCAGGCAGTTTTGATAAGAGTGATTTACCTTATTTAACTATTTATGATGAAGCTGGTAATGAAATAAAAACTATTAAACTTGATAAATTTAATGCTGAAATTGGTGAAGGGGAAACTGGTGCTTATTTTGGTTATATTAAGAAATATTGCCAAATGGATGAAGCTGGTAATTTTGTTTTAGATAAGAATAATGAAGTAATCGTATTAAAGCGTGAATATATTGCCCCAACTGTTAGTACAAATGGTACTAGATATGATGTAACCGGCAGTGATGAAATTGTTATCAGAGCCGAAACTGATAGTTACTTTGGTAAGGGTTTTATTACGAAAGTTAATACAACCGATCCAGTTGACCATACTAGTTTTAGTATTGTAACTCAAAATGAAGAATTAAAAGCTTTATTAAAAGAAGGCGTAAAGATTCGTGTTCAATATCAACTTAGTGGTTCTTTGGCTAATCAAGAAAATGTTATGGGTATTTTCAAAATGATGAAACAAAATAATCAAAATGTACCATATACCGAAGAAGATTATTACTCAACTAGAGTCCCACGCACTTTTATTACATCAAAAGCAGACGGCACTGTTAGTTTTATTACTGTTGACGGCCGTCAAAAAGGCTACAATATGTATGGTATCAACCAACAAGAAATAAATGCTTTTGCAGATATTTATGGCTATACTGATGTTTATATGCTAGATGGCGGTGGATCGAGTACTTTCTTTATTAAAGAAGGTAATAAGTTTGTCGTAAAAAATTCCCCAAGTGATGGAAATGTTCGTAATGTTGGTAACTGTATTTTAGCAGTTGTTAAAGATGCTGAATTTAATGTTTCTGAAGTAATTGCTGAAGACACCTATATTACACTAAAGGTTGATACAACAAATGTTGACCCAACCCATATAAAAAATATTAAATGTACTCTAGATGGTGTTACAAAAATAGTTGAAGATGGCGAAGTTACTTTTGAAGGTTTAACTCCTTACACTAAACATTCATATAAATTCTCATATGATACTTTCGAAAAAGCGGATTTAGAGACCTTAATAACAGATGAAATTTATACTGCTCGCATTAAGCCAACCATTAATACTAATATTACTTATCTTGATGGTCAAGTCCAATTTGATCTTACTGTTGAAGATCCAGGTGAAGCTCTAATGTACATTCGCTTAACCTATAATGGTGAAAGAGTTCTTTGGAACAATAAACCAATTGTCTTTAGTATTGATCATGCTAACTTATCAGAATTTACGTATACCTTGACTACTTGTTATGACCGTAGTAATGGTAAAGGTCGCGAAGTAATCAATGAAGACATTACTGTGAAAATTGAAAAAACATGTGAAGAGAACCCTAATCAAGAAAAATGTGCGCCAACTGAATTGACGTGTGAGCAAGATCCTAATCAAGAAAAATGCCAAAAGAAGGAAGAGCCTAAAAAGGGATGTAAAAAGAAATCAGCTGGCTATATCGCTATCATGACTACTATTTCTACAATTGGCTTATTATTCATTAAGCGGAAAAATCATTAGGAATCATTATGACAGAAAAGGAATTTAAAAAGGTTCTTAATGACTATGAATACAGCGTTAGTGATAAAGCACAACTACTAGATGCCTATGCAAAAATAAACACAGTAGTTACAACATATTTACCACAACAATTTGAAGTATTACATTTTGAACTTGTTGGTGCCTTTGCAAATAACTTATTAATAAAAGGGCAAAAGCATCTTGATATTGCGATAGTAGTTAGTGTAAAAAAAGCAATGGCTGATCAAACCCTTTTAAAAGTGATTACCAATGAATTAGAAAACGCACTCTACTTTAGTGAAATTGAGAATATTACGATTGAAAGAAACGCTAATAATTTAAAAATAACTTATTCTAATGATATTATTATTAACCTAATTGTTAAACTTCTTAATAATACTAATGAATTATATGATTATGGCGTCGAATGTAACCGCGTAAAAATAATTGATAATATCAATGAAAAATACACTTTATACAAAAACACGCTCCGGCTTATTAAATACTATGAAAAAACCGAATCAATCAAAAATATTAATAGTTACTTAATTGCTATTTTATTAGCATATAGCTTAGAGCGTTATAATAGTGAAAACAAGTACTATAGCTATTTGAATAGTCTAACAAAAGGGATTGACGATTTCACTGGTGGTAAAAAAATTGAACTACTTCATATATATGATGGCATAACAAAAACTAGTAAATATACTATCCCTACGAAGTATCAAGTAATTGATCCGGTTGCTGAAGAATTAAATGTCGCCGGTGAGATTAACGATTTAGGATTAGGAGAATACCGAAAGTTACGCAAGAAACTAGCTAAAGAAGCAGAACTAACTGATGATAGTGATTTTGTAGGTAACTCTACAACAGAGGTTGCTATTAACATTAATCCTTTTTTCGATGAAACAAAAGAAACTTACGCATGGCAATATAGTATTATCGGTAAAAACATAAAGAATAGTGGTGGTGAAGATAAGAATTTGCAGACCGCTATTCTAAAAGGTCTATTTAAGGGTTTAAAGACTTTACTTGATAAAGGCCTAGTAAAAAAGAAGATATATATCTACTGTGATACAGCTAATGTTTTAGGCGATGAAATGTTGACTAGTGATGAAAATAAATCAAGAATGAAAACAATTAAAGCCTTAATTAAAAATAATGATTTAAATGTAATTCAAAAGTAAAAAACGGAGCATGCTCCGTTTTTTCTATTCCTTTCGATATAATCTTTTAGCAAAGACTACTGGATCGTAAGTTAAATTAATCTTTAATTTCTTTAGTGTTGCTTCATCATCATATGGTAATATTACGGTTGAATGTGCTTGTGCACCTTCAAGTCTTGGCAATTGTTGTAAAGCTTCTTCCGCAATTGGATTAGTTGTGGCAGCAATTGCTAATGCGATTAATACGTCATTTGCATGTAAACGGGGATTACGATTACCAAGCAGTTTTACTTTTAAATCCTGAATTGGCTCGATAACATTAGGTGATATTAGGTTTAGTTGATCACGTAAGCCGTCTAAGTATTTAACTGAGTTTAATAAAGCAGCCGCTGTTGCATTTAAGAGACTAGATGTTTTTCCGGTTATTATCATACCATCGGCTAATTCAAAGGCAATAACAGGAACACCAGTCTTTGTTGCTTTATCACGAGCTGCTTTTACACATCCTCGTTGATCAGGATCAATTCCTAATTGGCTCATAATAAGTGATATTTTTTCAACTACATCGTCTGTAACTTTCCCTGATTTAGCATCGCAAATGCTGTCGTAGTAGCGTCTAATTACTTCACTCTCACAGGCTTTTCGCACCTCTTCTTCATCATTAATGCAAAAGCCCGCCATATTAACACCCATATCTGTTGGTGACTTGTAAGGGGAATCTCCATATATCTTTTTGAAAAGTGTTTCTAATACAGGGAATATTTCAATATCTCGATTATAATTAACAGTTACTGTGTTATAGGCACTATAGTGAAATGGGTCAATCATATTAACATCATTTAGGTCAGCCGTTGCTGCTTCATATGCTAAATTGGTTGGATGCTTAAGTGGTAGATTCCAAATAGGGAAAGTTTCGTATTTAGCATAACCTGATTTTTTGCCATTCTTATTGTCATGATATAGTTGTGAAAGACATGTTGCCATTTTACCACTGCCAGGTCCTGGTGCTGTAACTACTACTAATGGATGAGTTGTCTTAATATAATCATTCTTTCCATAGCCTTCTTCTGATACAATCTTATCAGCATTAGTTGGGTAGCCTAATATCGGGTAGTGAATATAAGTTGTGATACCCATATTTTTTAGTTTACGTCTAAATTTATCGGCAGATATTTCTTTGTTATACTTTGTGATAACAACACCACCTACATATAGTTCCATTTCATTAAAGGCTTGAATCATTCTTATTGTTTCATTTTCGTAAGAGATTCCAATATCACTACGCATTTTGCCTGATTGAATATCTTGAGCACTAATTGCAATAATTACCTCAACGCGCTCTTTCATACCAAATAACATTTTTACTTTTGAATCTATTTCAAAACCCGGTAATACTCGTGATGCATGATAATCATCGAATATCTTTCCGCCAAATTCTAAGTATAATTTGTTATCATACTTGTCAATCCGTTCTTGAATTTTTTCGGCTTGTAATCTTAAATACTTTTCATTGTCAAATGCTTTCACTAATATCACCACTTTCTCTAATCATTTTAAATATTATATCACAAGTTATCAAAATATGGTGCCTAGAAAAGAAAAAATGTTTAATTACTATTAAACACTTTCCATCTTATTAGTTTTTATTACTCTTTTTCCATTTTTAGCCAATATTGAGCAAACTTAGTTTTCTCACTATCTCTATCACCATTATCATTTAAGAGTAAGCGTTCGTACTTTATATGGTGATGTTTTAAGCATATATCTAGGAACAAGAGAAAAATGCCGATATCTATACAATTGTAGTACGTTACAGCAGCTGTTGGCATTATACCTCTTTTACCTGCTTTCTTATAACGATAAACTTGTAATTCATCTTTAGTACTTTCAACTATCCAGGGTTGAGTGTTACAAGCACTAGGTGCAAATCTAACAATATTGGCGATATCTAGATATTCATTTCCTAACCAAATATCTGCTACTTCTTTTCGTTTACTTTTGTACATGTCTTTTCTAAACTTATCACATGAAACCTTTTTGATAGCAAGCATTATTACAAAATCTAAATCGTTATATTTTACTTCGGAAACTTTACCAATACCAAACCATAAAACACCTATATTGCGTGATGCTAAATACAAATCTAACTGTTCCCCTAGATATCCAATGTTTTGTAAATAATTATCACCTTTTTCACTATATAGTAATATGCAATATTCTTCACCCCTTTTACAAGTAGTAAAAGAAGCTGGTACTATTTTTATTGCAACTCTAATATGAGCAATTAAAGGTTCTAATCTTTTAAAAGTATTTTGAATGTCATCTAATTCCAATGAAGATATTTTTTCATCACCAGTATTACTAAATAAATGGAAAGACTTGCGTTTAAAAATCATCTCGTATAATATATCGTTCATAATTTACCTCACATTTTTAACAATATTATCGCAATGAGAATTAGGAGCCAGAGGGCTCCTTTTATTTTTCAATACTTCTTTTATTAATTAAGCTACTAATTTCATCCAGCAATCTTACTAAATGATTAGCTTCTTTGTTACCGAGTGATTGGACAATTTCATTAGGTAGTTGATATACTTCTTTTTGAGCATCATTATATTTTTTGATTCCTTCATTTGTTAGACAAATATAATGAACGCGTAAATCAATTTGTGACTGCACCTTCTTAATATAGCCTCTTTGTACGAGCCGATTTGCAGCTTTATTAAGGGCTGGTAGTGACATTTCTAAATTATTTGCTAAAGTAGAAATAGCAATCGTGGGTTCTGGGAATTCTGTAATCGTGGCATCATTCTTAATTCTTGCGATTATGTGATAATCACCTGCTGATATTGAACTTTTGTCCGGATACTTTGACAAGACCCTTTTGATGTTAATAATTGCTTCGGCTAGTTTATTAGTTGTTCGATCAGTCATGGGTTTTCTCCTTTACTTATATTATAGTTTCTCCTTTAGTCCATCGACACCAATGCAAGCTACCCCAAGTAAGCCACTGCCAATATGGGCGCCTACTGTTGGTGTAATTGTTGTAATCTCAATACGTCTAGCATTTGTTACTTGTTTTCGCAATTCTTCAGCAAATGCTTCGGCTAAATCGCGGCGATTAGCATGCAAAACAATATATATAACTTCTTCATATTTTTGACCATCTTCAATAATAATCTCTTCTATTCTTTTAACTGCTTTATTGTGCGTTCTCACTTTTTCAAACGGAACAATCTTACCTTCTTCATTAATCCACAAGATTGGCTTAATATTTACTAAACTGCCAATCAAGCCAGCAGCTACACTCAAACGACCATTTTTCACTAAATAGCGTAGATCATCTACAACAAAGTATGCGGTAATTTGATTACGAAGCTTTTCACATTCAGTAAATATTGCTTCGACTGAATACCCTTTTGTTGAAAGGATTTCCGCGTAATACGCTAAATATCCTTCCATAAGGCAAGCCTCACGAGTATTAAAGACATGAACATTAATATCTTCAAATAACTCATCGCTTATTTTTTTAAGATTTTCACCATATGTACTTAAACCATAAGAAATCGGAAAATGTATTACATCAGTACAACCTTCTTTTCTCCACTCTTCTACCTTTGCTACTATTTCTCCCATTGTTGGTGCAGCGGTTGATGGTACATAATCATTTTCTTCTAATAATAAATAGAACTCATCAGCATTGATGTCTATACCATCTATTAAACATTTATCCTCAAAATTAATTGTCGTTCGGGTAATCTTGACGTTGTGTTTGAATGGTGCATATTCTAAACCAGAACTACAATCTGCTGTTATACCAATTTTCATATTATCTCCTTTTTACTTAACCGGGTTAACCATATTATACTTTGTTTTATTACCCTTGTCAAGCACAAAGAAAAAGATGCTAACAAATCATTAACATCTTTTATTTCTTATTCTGGATTGTTACTTTGTTTGTTGATAACGTAATTAAAAATCATCTTTATATCATCATTAGAAAAGAAGGGATATAATGTGTCAATGTTAATATCAATCTCATTATTCACAAACTTCAATGCTACTTGATGCAAACACTCCCCTGATACAAAAGGCAATAATGTTTGATAGTTCTCGCCACCTTTGATAGCCGTTAAAAAATCTTCATCTAAAGTGGCATCACTAACAAAAGGATATAAGAGGGACTTTTGTAAATACGTTATCTCCCCTTTATTAACCATGTTATATAAACGCCCTAAGGTAGCGCTATCCATCATTGGTAATATTTCGTGCCACTTAATCTTTTCCAAGATTTCCTTATCCAATTCTAAAACCTTTGTCCAAACACTTCTACTAACAAATGGCGTAATTCCTAAAGTATCACCATTTGTTTTTAGTGCTTTTAAAAATACTTCATCAAGCACTTCTTTATCCCGAACAAAAGGGGCAATACTTCTAATATTTATTCCATTATATTCAAAGTCACTTGATTCACTAATTTTTCTTACTAACTCATTAATCTCATCTTTTTTTAAAAATGGTAATAATCGCATCAAATCAATATTCATTATATTTCTTTCCTCCTAAATAACTCATTTCAGTAGGCGTCAATCTATACCACAGTGAGTTGATATCTGTTTTTAAATGATTATTCTTAATGTGTTTCAAAATAGTCATTCTTTCCATATCGGAAAACTGGTAAAAAACAGTACTTAAATCAACTTCTATTTTACCACTTATAATGTTTTGAATGATAAATGCTCGGTCATGACCTTGGAAGATGTTATCGGGATCAATCAAAATTGGTTCATCAAGACAAAGTATTTCTTCAAAAGAAATTCGGAATAATTTACAGAGCTCAATTAAATTATCCACCGATGGCAGTGTTTGACCAAGTTCCCAGCGAGAAACTGCTTGACGACTAACATAAAGAGCGTCAGCAATTTGATCCTGATTGTAATTAGCATTTATCCTTAAGTCATGAATTTTTTTACCAATAGCATTAATATCTAACATGTTGTTTCCTCCCGACACTAACATTATATCAAATTATGTTAGGATTGTCACGCAAGCAAAAGTTGCTTGTAGTATTTATTAAAACCCGGTCATTACACCGGGCTAAATCCAAAGATGGTGCTGAAAATAGGACTCGAACCTACAACCTATTGATTACGGATCAATTGCTCTACCACTTGAGCTATTCCAGCAAGATGAGAAGTTATTACTTGAATAACTTCATTAAATCATTTAGTTCTTCTCTTCTACTGATGACTTCTACATCATTACCGACTAAGATTACAGCAGCTTTTGTCGCTCCATTGTAATTTGAACTCATTGAATAACAATAAGCACCGGTTGCTAAAATCATCATAATATCACCCCGAGTAGGTACAGGCATCATGGCATCACGCACAATAATATCACCAGACTCGCAACATTTACCAACAATATCGGTTTTAATCAAAGGAGCACTTGCATCTTTATTTAAATTGATTGCTGAATACTCCGCATGATATAAGGCAGGTCTAATATTATCAGTCATACCACCATCAACAAATAAATAGTTTTTACCACCGAATGTATGTTTTAAGTAATCAATTTGATATAGAGTTACCCCTGCATCACCAACGACCGAACGTCCTGGCTCTAAATACACTTTATTAATATTACTATCAACAAGTATTTCATCAAGTTTGGTAGCCATCGCGCGTAATATATGATTAAGATCAACTGGTTCATCGGTATAACAAATCCCAAAGCCACCTCCTAGATTAAGTTCAGTAAGGGGGTATTGATACTTTGTTTCAATCGCTTTTGTAAAGTTGACCATAGCATCAATATTAGCTAAGAAAGCTTTCTCATCTGTTATTTGTGAGCCAATATGTGAATGAAAGCCTAAAAGCTTAACAAAATCACTTTTTAAGTATTCTTTCATAACTAACTCAATTACTTTATCATCGTAGATACTCTCTCCAAATTTAGAAGAGACAAGCGATGTTTGAATATAGCAATGAGTATGAGCTTCAATTCCCGGATTTACTCTAAACATTGTATTTACCATCTTTTGCATATCTTTAGCTAGTTTAACAATATCTTGGAGTTCTTGGAAATTATCCACGACAATAACGCCAACATTGTTTTTTATGGCATACGTTAATTCACTGAGTGACTTATTATTGCCATGAAATATTACTTGTTCTAGGGGAAAACCACTTTTATTAATCAAGTATAAATCTCCTAAGCTAACTGCGTCAACCATCCAATTATGGGTTTTGACAACGTCTAATATTTTTGGCACTAAGAATGCTTTAGATGCATACACTATTTGGCTAGTAAATTGACTACCGATAAATGCACCATTAAAGGCAGCTATTTTAGTTAGAATTTGCTCCTTGTCATATATATAAAGTGGAGTACCATATGTTTTAGCAAGGTCAGTCAAGCGATATTCATGGAGATACCATTCATTACATTTCTTTTTTATTCCCACCGGCAGTTTCATTATAACCTCTATTTCATTTCCGATTTACGGTATTTTAATAAACCAGTTACTATGCAAATAGCACTTATTCCAATGCTTGATACAATAACTTTAAAAGTAAGTGTTCCAGCATCAGCCGTTGCCATTGCACCATTAATCAATGACATATTCTGCATACTAGGTACATATGTTAAAATTTCAACTAACCATCCAGGTAAAAAACTTTCAAAAACACTTACTACACTTACCATTGATAATAGCATTAATGTAACAATTGTAATTACGATAGTTAAAGCTAGATTTTTTATTGATAGAGAAACAAAGTGCGTAAACGTTGTAATCAGCATAGTAATTAAAACTGATAAGCCTAGGGTTGACAATAAAAAACCTACTTCACTTGCTTCGAATGGTGCACCATATCCACCAAAGAGTAAGCCAACTAAGAAATTAGCAACTGCGTTTAGTAAGAACATACCAACGCCTAAAATGAGTGCGGTAATTAGTGATGCTACATAGATTGATGTTTTAGTGTGACCACTAATAATCTGATTACGAATTGTACCATATTGATAGTCTTTGCATAAATAAATAGCAATGAAGATTGGGAAAGCAATCCCAACATTATTGGATATTGATAAACCATTTAAGAATAATGACCGAGCATTACTGCCAATGGCAATACCAAGTTCAGCAGCGTCACTCCCAGCAACACTCGCAACAAACTCCATTAATGCGGCCGAAAGCAGTGCAAAGCCAAAAACGATGGCAACAATTATATATATCATTTTATCTTTAAATAAGCGATATAAATTTGCTCTTAATAGTCTACTCATGATGAACACCTCCTACTAAGTTCAAATAATATTCTTCAATATTTTCATCACGATTATTAATTGACTTTATTTCAATGTTTTGATTTTTAAAAATATCTAGTAGTTCTTGCATATATATGTCATCATAGATTTTAACTTTATCGTTTGTTATTTCATAATTATGAAGACGCGTCTTTTTAATTAACTCCGCCACATTATCATTGGCAACAGACACTTCAATACATTTTCGACATACTTGCTCTAGTTCTTCAGCGCTTATTTCCTTAATTAGTCTGCCATGATTAATAATGCCATAGCAGGTAGCCACCTTTGATAATTCACTTAAAATGTGACTAGAAATTAAAATAGTAATTCCCTGTTCACGATTAAGTTTCAAAAGCAATTCTCTAATTTCTACAATACCTTCAGGATCTAAACCATTCATCGGTTCATCTAAAAGCAATAGTTGTGGTTTAGTAATTAAAGCAACAGCAATACCTAGTCTTTGACGCATACCTAAAGAGTAATTACCAACTTTCTTTTTTTCATCTTTAATATAACTTAAACCCACTACTTCAAGCATTTCATCAATAATTCTTTCGTCTTTAATTCCCATTAATAAACACTGCATTTTTAAATTATCATACGCACTCATGTTTAAATATAATGAGGGACTTTCAACAACAGCAGCAACCTTTTTGCGAGCTTCATAGATATTAGCATCTTTTTCATTTGTTCCAAACAATGAATAAGTACCACTTGTTGAGTTAATCAATCCACAAATTAGTCGAATAATTGTTGTTTTACCAGCACCATTTGGGCCGACAAAGCCATACAATTCACCTTGTTTGATTGTCATATTAACATTATCAACTGCTTTTTGGCTTTTATAATTTTTTGTTAGCGAATCTGTTTTTAATATATATTCCATTTTTCCACCTCTTCATTATTATATTACTATTTTATGCATTTGTCAAATAAAAATGTATAAAATGTATAAAAA
>CAYJAQ010000010.1:0-35651 GCA_964368275.1 uncultured Staphylococcaceae bacterium | reverse complement strand
GCAGATTATATTATAATTATTGGTGATGATGAAATTGCTAATAATGAATTGAATATCAAAAATGTTAAAACTAAAGATGAAACAAAAATAAAACTGACGGAATTGAATAAATACTTTGGAATAAAAGAGGTAAAAGAAAATGTTACGTACTAAAACAAATGGTGAATTAAGAATTACGAATGTTGGGGAAAGTGTAACCTTAACAGGTTGGTGCAGTAAGAAAAGAAACCTTGGTGGTTTATTATTTATTGATTTAAGAGACCGTTATGGGATTACTCAATTAATAATTGATCCTGAGAGTTCATGCTATGAAACTGCTAATCAAGTCCGTAATGAATATGTTATAAAAGCTCAAGGAAAAGTTGTTGAGCGTTCTAGTAAAAATGCCAATCTTGCAACTGGTGATATCGAAGTACAAGTTTCGGAATTGACAATTTTAAGTGATGCTGAACAGCCGCCGCTTCTAATTCAAGATCAAACTGATGCTTTAGAAGAGACAAGAATGCGTTATCGTTATCTTGATTTACGCCGTGCACCAATGGAAAAGAATTTAGAAATGCGTCATAAGACATGCATGGTAATCCGAAATTATCTTGATAACTTGAAGTTTATCGAAGTTGAAACACCTTTTTTAGGTAAATCAACACCTGAAGGTGCTCGTGACTTCCTTGTTGCCTCACGTGTTCATGAAGGTTCATTTTATGCCTTACCACAATCACCACAATTATATAAACAATTATTGATGGTTGCTGGAATGGACCGTTATTTTCAAATTGCTCGTTGCTTCCGTGATGAAGATTTACGAGCTGATCGTCAATTAGAGTTTACTCAAGTTGACTTAGAAATGAGTTTTATTGATGAAGAAGATATTTACACATTGATGGAAGGCTTATTGAAACAGGTTTGGCACGAGATTCTAAATATAGAAATTCCAACGCCTTTTATTAGAATGCCTTGGGATGTAGCTATGAATAAATATGGTAGTGATAAACCCGATACGCGTTATGAATTATATCTTCAAGATATTACTGATAAGGTTCAAGATGTACCTTTTATTGTTTTTGAAGAGGCAATTAAAAATGGTGGTGCTGTTAAAGCAATAGTTGCAAATAATGCTGCTAAGAAGTATTCTCGTAAGGAGATTGATCGTTTAACGCTTATAGCTAAAAAATACCATGCTCATGGATTGGCTTGGTTAAAATATGAAGAAGGTGTATTAAGCGGTTCAATTACCAAATTTATTACTCCTGAAAAAGCAGAACAATTAGTAAAAGAACTTAAGCTTGTTAATGATGATTTAGTATTGATTGTTGCTGATGCCTTAAGTAATTGTAATGATGCTTTAGGTGCGTTAAGAACAACCATTGCACGCGAAATGAATTTAATCAATGAAGATTTATTTAACTTTTTGTGGGTTGTTGATTGGCCACTATTTGAATTTTCTGAAGAAGAGAATCGCTATGTTGCTGCCCATCATCCATTTACTTCGCCAAAAGCGGGTGATGAAGAAAAGTTATTAACCGATCCAGCTAATACTAAAGCAAAAGCTTATGACGTTGTTTTAAATGGCTATGAACTTGGTGGCGGTAGTATCAGAATTCATGATCAAAAGATTCAAGCTAAAATGTTTGATGCCATTGGTCTTACTAGGGAAGAAGTTGAATTAAAGTTTTCATACTTTGTTAATGCTCTAAAATATGGTACTCCTCCTCATGGTGGTATTGCATTAGGTTTAGACCGTTTGGTTATGCTTCTTACGAAGAATAATAATCTTCGCGAAGTTATTGCTTTCCCAAAAGCTGCTAGTGCAAAATGTTTAATGAGTGATGCACCAACACCAGTTGAGAATAATCAGTTAGAAGAATTGCATATTAAGGTATTAAAATAATGTGGTGGAAAAGTTTACTTATTGTACTTGCTGCACTAGTGCTTTTCTTTACATCATTTATTATTAATAAACGTGTTAAAACACCTGACTGTTCTGATGTTGAACTACCTGAGCATTGCTTAAACTGTAAAGTAGAGAACTGTCAAGTAAAGAAACAAATAAAAAAAGAGGATGGTGAAAATAATGAAAGATCATAATTATATTAATTGGGATACTTATTTTATGGGGGTTGCCTTACTTTCAAGTTTACGTAGTAAAGATCCTAACACAAAAGTAGGTGCTTGTATTATAAATACAGCTAAGCGAATAATTGGTATTGGTTACAATGGCTTTCCTTATGGATGTAGTGATGATGAATTCCCTTGGGAAAGAGAAGGCGGCTTCTTGGGTACTAAATATCCTTATGTAGTGCATGCTGAACCAAATGCAATTTTAAATGCTACAACCTCACTAGATAATGCTACTATTTATGTTACGCTTTTCCCATGCCATGATTGTGTTAAATTGATTATTCAATCTGGTATTAAAGAGATTGTTTATATGGATGATAAATACGAAAATAGCGAATCTGACCAAGCAGCAAAGAAGATGTTAAACGCTGCCAAAGTTAGTTATCGTAAAATGGCTAAAGTTGAGTTGAATATTAAATAATGAAGAAGCTGATTTATGAATACCGGAAGTTGATAATTATCTTCATCATTCCGTATCTTGCTATTATTGCTTTAGGAATAATTCCGACTGATTATGACGTAACGAGCCCCGGAATGCTAACTAAAGTTGAAAGCATTATTAAAGTTGATAATGGCTATTTTGCTGAAGGATCCTTTAATACAATTTCGGTTTACTCTGTTGAAAGATGTAGTGCACTGACTTATCTATTCGGTAATTTAAATAAAAAAGTATCTGTAGAACCAACAAACGAATACATTCAGATGACCGGTAATGAAAGTCGTACTTCTGGCACAATTCAAAAAAATGTTAGTATTGTTAACGCATTAATAGCAGCTTATGAAAGTGCGGGAAAAGTGATTAATAAAGAGTTTCAAGGACTAATTGTTCACACTACTTTTACCGATTTACCTTTTGATATTCAAATAGGTGATGTTATTACGGCGATCAATGGCGAGAATGTCACTACAAATAATGAATTTTTAGAGTCACTACGCTATTTTGTAAAAAATAATCAGACAGTTACTTTGACCGTTAAACGGAATAGTAAAATTCACGAGGTTGAATATAAACCAATTCCTACTGATGTAGAAGGCACATATTATGTTGGTATTTATTGTTATGATTATTACACCATTAATCAAGCTTTAACTACTCCTCAATATACGATTGGTGAAACATCCTCGTATGGACCTAGTGGTGGATTGATGCAGGCGCTTTCGATTTACAATGCTATTACTGAGTATGACTTAACTAATGGTCTAAAAATTGCTGGAACTGGTACTATTGAAGTAAATGGTGAAGTAGGAGCGATAGGTGGTATTTATCAAAAGGTCTTTACCGCTTATTTGAGTCACGCTGATGTTTTTTTAGTACCGGTAAATCGTGATTCTAATGGCAATGTTGTTATTGTTCAAGGATATACTGATGAAGAAACGGGTCAATACATCGAAGGCAACAATTACTTTGAAGCGATGCGTGCTTATGAAGTACTAGGCAAACCTCAAAAAATGGCCTTTGTTCCGGTAGCTACTCTTTCGGAAGCGGTTGAATACTTGAAGGGGGTGGCATAAATGCGATTATTAGTTAATATCAAAGAAGGACGTAAATGGATAAAAGATGTTGACGAGTTAAAGCTCAAGGGCAAGAAATCTTTGATTGCTGTTTTGTGGTCATTAGTTGTTGCAATTATTGTAGCTGCACCTTTTGCTTTGCTTTATATTAGTTTGTTAACTATTTATTCATATATTACCATCACTTATTGGATTCTAATGATATTAGGGATTGTTTTAGCAGCGATTATTAATGGCTTATCAATGGGATCATACTACAAATTATTACAATACTCCTACCCGGAAGATGAATTAATTCAGGCAATTAATATTAAGTGTATTTTTTGGTCGGAAGTGTTTAATCCAATTATGCTGATTATGTTTATAGCGGCTGTTACAGCAGTCAATGTTATTATTATTTAGAGGTGAATGAAGATGATGATTGTAATAGGATTTATCTTGGCTGTTTTACTAGTAGGCCTTGATCAACTATCAAAAGTACTTATTTCTACAGCTGCGTTAGGTTGGCCGGATGGAGAAATTGTGATTATAAAGGGGTTATTTAATTTTACTTCTACCTATAATACTGGTGCTGCTTTTAGTATTTTTCGGGAGCATCCGGCGTTTTTAGCAGTGCTCAGTGTACTAGCCGTTATTGCAATAACCTATTTTATGAAAGATTTTTCATTTAAACGCCGTCCCCTCTATAGTATTAGTATTCTGCTAATTTATAGCGGTACAATAGGCAATATGATTGATCGTGTTTTTTCCAATAAAGGTGTGTTTGACTTTATCAAACTGACTTTTATGGATTTTGCGATATTTAATGTAGCTGATTGTTATTTAACGGTTGGCATGGTCTTACTAGCAATTTATATCTTATTTTTTGAAAGTAAAGACCCAATTAATTTTTGGCCTTTTAATAAAAAAGCAACTAAAGAAGAAAAAACTAGTGATTCTAGTGATACTAGTAAAGAAAAGTGTGAAGAATAATTTCCGGATAAGTTTTAGAAATTCATACTAATGGAGGAAAAAAATGAATAAACAGGTATTTCACTTTGTTGGTGAATCAATTCGAGTTGACAAGTATCTTACTGAGATTATTGCTGACAAAAGCCGTAGTGAATTAAAAGGCTTTTTCAAAGAAGAAAAAATTAGTGTTAATGGAAAGGTCGTAAAACAAAGTTACTTGTTAATGCCTGGTGATGTTATTGAAATGGCAGATCGTCCTATTATTGATTCAAAAGTAGAAAAAGAAGATATACCACTAGATGTTGTCTATGAAGATGCGGATTTGATTGTTGTCAATAAGCCAAGTGGAATGGTTGTTCATCCTGCTTTTGGCCATCACTCAGGAACGCTTGTAAATGCCTTAATGCATCACTGCACGGATTTGTCTAGCATTAATGGCGTTGTGCGAGCCGGTATAGTTCATCGTATTGATAAAGATACTTCGGGTTTATTGGTTGCTTGTAAGAATGATTTAACTCATAAATCTATTAGTAAACAACTAAAAGAGAAATCAACAACTCGTAAATATATTGCCATTGTTTATGGCTCAATTCCCCATAACCTTGGTCGAATAGATGCACCCATTGGTCGTGATCCTAATAATCGTCAGAAAAACGCGGTGGTTTCAGGAGGAAAGCCTGCTGTTACTCATTTCAAAGTTATTGAGCGCTTAAAAGACTTTACCGTTATTGAGTTGACCCTTGAAACTGGTCGAACTCATCAAATTAGAGTTCACATGGCTTATATTGGCTATCCGGTTTTAGGAGATCCACTATATGGTCCAAAGAAAGTGATTGGTGAAAATGGTCAATTCTTACACGCAATGACATTAGGTTTTATCCATCCTCGTACTAATCAGTATATGGAGTTCAAACAAGAACCACCAACATATTTTCTTGATATGTTAAGTGAGTTAAGAAAAAAAGACTAGGTAACTAGTCTTTTCTATTCGGGTAGGTCTCTTATGCGGATATTGTTGGCTTTTACATAAGCAATTATTTTTTTGGTATTAGCAAACTTTAATTTAGCTATATCATTCAAAATATTAAAACCATAAGATTTAATAATGCCAACAGCTTGGCGATCTACGGAAGAAGATGCGCCTTTTAGTAAACCAACTTTAACTACTTTTGATAATTCCTTCATTTCTTTTAAGAAGGCAGCTCTTGCTAAAATAGAAGCAGCAGCAATACTAACATGAACACGTTCGCCTTTCGGTATTAAAACCACGGTATCAACGACATTATCAAGTTTTCTGAGATAATGAAGATATTTTTCTTTAGGAGTAAATTCATCAATTAAAATCGCGTCATACTTTACATTTTCCAGTTTTTTTAGTATACTATTAATAGCATTATTGTGTAGGCATGCTTTAATAAAGTTTAGATTATCATTTTCTGTTCGGTGTAAAGCATTAAACCGATTAGGTGGTAACACTAAAATCGAATAAGTAATAATGTTGCGTAGTTTTAGGGCTAACTCAATGATAGCATCATCAGTTAATAACTTCGAGTCTTTAACGCCAAGATGCTTTAATTCAGCTATTTGACTGTTTTTTACAAAAGCACTACAAACAACTACTGGTCCAAAATAGTCACCTGTTCCTACTTCATCACAACCGATTGCTGAGAGATTCTCGTACATTGCGTAGTTGTTTGATTCAGATTTACTTGGCGATAAATCAAATTTTTGGGCCCAAATGTTATATTCTGAGCTCTCATCTAGCCCTTGAAATAAAACAGTATTAGTAGCATAGAAAGTGATAACGACCTTTTCAAGGCGAGCTTTAGCAAGGGTGTGCGGACTTTCATTGTATGTCAAATAACCATTATAGTATTCCAGCATCTCTTGTATCTGCGCAGGTGTTGCTTTAATAGTATTGCTCATAAATGCCTCCTATTGTTTTAATTATATCATAGATATGGCAAAAAAGCAAATAAAACAAAAAAACTTATCTTATTTTAAGAATAAAAGAAAGGAAAAATTGCAATGGACAAATATTTTCAAAAACTAGAGTTAGATATAATCTTAGAGCAGCTGTCAGACATTGCTGTTATTCCTGATACTAAAAAGAAAATTGCCGATTTATCGTTGTCGAGTGACTTAGACTATTTAAATAATGCTCTTGATGAAGTTGATGAAGCATTAGGTATTACTAATCGCTTAGATCGTGCGCCAATAATGATTGCCACTGAGTATCTCAATATTATTGATATTGCTTATAAAGAGGGGATTCTTGATGGTTTAGACCTTTATGAAACAGTCCGCTTGTTTACAACAATTAAAGCTAATATTAAACACTTAAATTTTCTTCTTAAAGAGCATATTCCTTGTATTTATTATGAGCAGTATGTTAATTCACTTTATGTAATTGATAATCTTGACGAAACACTAAAAAAATCTATTGATGAGTCTGGATTTGTCATGGATGAAGCTAGTTCATTGCTTAAATCGCTTAGAAATCGTCTACGTCAGATGGATGCTCGTATTAAGAGTAAAATTCAAGAGATTATTGCTAAAGAAGGAAGTAAATTATCACAGACAACAATATCTATTCGTAATGATCGTTATGTACTGGCAGTTCGTGCTGAGTATAAGAATAGTTTTAAAGGAATGTTGCAAGATGTTTCGGCTAGTTCACAGACGGTTTTTATTGAGCCAATGGCGGTTGCTGAACTAACAAATGAGAAGAATACCTTAATAAAAGAAGAAAAAATTGAGATAGAAAGAATCTTGCACAGTTTATCAAAACAAATAGGAGAAAACTACGAGATTTTGAAAGCTAATTTTTTAACTATTGTAGAACTTGACTTTATCTTTGCTAAAGCTGTTTTAGCTAAGCGACAAGATGCTAATCGTCCTAGTATTAATGACAAACATATTATGAATTTAGTTAATGCACGTCATCCGTTACTAAAGGTTGCTAAAGTCATTCCTAATAATGTTCACTTTGGTAATTATTTAGGGATTGTTATTACGGGTCCTAATACTGGTGGTAAAACCGTATTACTGAAAACTGTTGGCTTACTCAGCTTAATGGTTAAATGTGGATTATTAATTCCTGCTGATGCCACTAGTAATGTAATGGTATATGATCAAGTATGTTGCGACATTGGTGATGATCAAAGTATTCAAGCTAATCTTTCGACTTTTTCTTCCCATATGCATAATATTATTGGAATTATTAACCAAGTTACGCCAAATTCATTAGTATTATTTGATGAAATTGGCGGTGGAACTGATCCGTCTGAGGGATCAAACTTAGCTATAGCAATTTTAAATCATCTTGTTAAAAACCAAATTAGTTTTATTACAACTACCCATTATTCAGAATTGAAAGCTTTTGCTTATGGTCATGACAAAGTTGTAAATGCTTCCATGGAATTTAATGAGAACACGTTATCACCTACTTATAAGCTTGTTTTAGGTTTATCAGGTGCATCTAACGCTTTTAATATTGCTGCTCGCTTAGGTTTAAGAAAAGCGATTATCGAAGATGCCAAGCAAAACTTAACAACTAATAATAATGATGTACGTATGCTTGTTGAGAAACTTGAAAAACAATCATTTGAATTGAATGAACAAATTGCTAAAATGAAAGGTGAAGAGGAAAATTCAAAAAGGATCCGCGAAGAATATCAACAAAAAATCAGTACACTTGAGAAGGAAAAATGTCAAATTTTACGAAAAGCGGAAGAAGATGCCAAGAAGATGATTGATGATATAACAAATGATGCCAGCAGGGTATTAGAAGAAATTAAAATGCTTCAAAGCGCAAAAGATGTTAAACTTCATGAGATTATTGCTGCGAAAAAGGGCCTGGATGATTTGGATGTTGTACGACCTATTGAACCTGTTAAACCGGTTGTTAAACGTGATATTCGTTTAGGTGATGATGTTTTCTTGACTACTTATGGTCAATATGGCCAAGTAATAAAAGTGTTAAAACCAGGATTATATGAGGTTGCAACAGGTAATATTATTATGAAGATGAAAAAGGAACAACTTGAAGTAGTTGACAAAACGCCAAAAGAAGTAGATAAAGATCAACGCAGTGCCTCGGTTAGAGTGCTGAAAACCACCCGTAGTAGTCTATCACTTGATTTAAGAGGTGAACGCTATGAAGACGCAAAAGAGAAACTAGCAAAATATTTTGACGATATAATCTTATCAGGCATTAAGCAAGTAACCATCATTCATGGGTATGGTACTGGAACTATTCGTACCCTTGTTCAAACTTATCTTAAGAATAATAAAAACGTTGAAAGTTTTCGCTATGGAGGAGCTGGTGAAGGTGGTATGGGATCAACTGTTGTTACGATGAAATAAAAACTTTTGTTTTAGTTGTAATATGTAGTTAAGTATGTTATACTATTTAGAGAATAGGAGTATGATGAATATGGACTTATTAGAAAAAAGACAGTATATTATTGAAAATAAAGGAAACCTACCAGAAAAAGAATTAGAACTTTTTAAGCAAAACTTTGCTTGTGTATTCACAAGAAATTCTGCTTGTATTGAAGGAAATTCAATTACCCTTGAACAAGTTGTATCAATTACAAAAGGTTATAATGTTAAATGTGATGGCAATTTTGCCCGTTGTGTATTTAATCATTATAAAGCCTATCAAATGGTTGTTGATCATGCCAGCAAGAAATTAGAACTAACTGAAGACTTCTTTAAGGATGTTCACGAACAATTAATGGATGGCATTATTGCAGGTGGGTTATATCGTAATGTTGATATCCGCGTCAATGGCTCTAAACACACTCCTTGTAGCTATATTAAAGTATATGATCGGATGAACAAGTTTTTCTATGATATTAATAACTATACTGGAAGTGTGGTTGAACAAGCTGCTTATGCCCATCTACAAATAGCTAAAGTTCACCCTTTTCTTGATGGAAATGGACGGATGGCACGTTTAATGATGAATTATGTGCTTATTGCTAATGGTTATTTTCCAGTTAGTATTCCGATGAAACGACGTGAAGAGTATTTTAATTGTTTAGAAGAGTTTAAAGTTAATAAAACAATGAAGCCTTTCCTTGATTTATTAGAAGAACTACTAAACAAAGAATATGATCGTATTATTGAATTAATTAATCGCTATAAGTAAGGTCTAACGGCCTTGCTTTTTTTATCTTTTTCGGTAGTTTAAAAATGAATTTGCATTTTTGTTCGTTTATTTTGATAAATATAATCAATACTAACTGGAACTAGTTTAGTTAATTTTAAGTGTTTATCTATCCAATTATTACCTAATCACTTTAATAATGTTAAGAAAAATGCTATAATATTAACGAGTGGAAAGAAGGTACTGTGTGAATAACAAAATAGAGATTATTAGTTATAAGCATAATGGTGACCTTCATCGTGTTTGGCAATATGCCTATATTGTTAAAGAAACGAATGATGCAATAGTTGTAGTAAATGATCGTTCCAATGTAATAGATGGTGATGGTAGAAGATGGAAAACGAAAGAACCAGCAGTTTGTTATTTCTATAAGGATTTTTGGTTTAACATCATCTGTATGCTCCGCAATAACTCAATTTACTACTATTGTAACCTGAGTTCACCTTATGTGAAGGATGTCGAAGGTTTAAAGTACATTGATTATGAATTAGATGTGAAAGTATTTCCCAGCGGTGACCGATTAATTCTCGATCGAGATGAATTTGAATTCAATCAAATTGATTTTCATTATTCGCAAGATTTAATCGAAATAATCGAAAAACAACTCCAAGTATTATTAAACCGAATTGAGAATGCTGAGGATCCCTTTAATCAAAAGTGTGTAATGAATGATTATGCACAGTATTTGTCAAAGAAAGCATCCGAAAAATTAAAAGAGAAAAAGTAGAGAGATTTCATGCGAAATCTCTTTTCTTTTTTGCATATTTTCTGGTGGTAATTCATAGATTAGAGTGAACGATTACGTTTAAATGGGATAAAATAAGACGAAAGAGAGTAATGAGGCTATTGAAGTTATCCCCCCACACTGTGGGCTTTAGGTCTTAAAAGTGAAATTTATGAATGAAAATGTTATTCGTGATGTAGTCACACGTACTAAAGGTGAAGTGTACGTTGGTGTAGTAGGATCAGTTAGAAGTGGTAAAAGTACTTTCATTCGTCGGTTTATGGAAAAAAAGGTCTTACCATTAATAGATGATGAAGTGCTTTATAACAAAATACTTGACGAATTACCTCAAAGTGGTGATGGTAAAACAATAATGACGGTAGAACCAAAATTTGTACCTAGTACCAATATGAAAATTAGTACCAAAGATGAATTGTCATTTAGTGTTCGATTAGTTGATTGTGTAGGATATGTAATTCCAGATGCTATAGGTTATAAGAATCCCGATGGAAGTAGCCGTTTAGTAAGAACTCCTTGGTATAATGATGACATACCTTTTGAGGAAGCAGCAACAATTGGCACGGAAAAAGTAATAGAGTCACATTCAAATATTGGTATCCTAATAACTAGTGATGGTAGTTTTGGGGACTTTACGCGGATTGATTATGAACAAGTTGAAGTTTCGATTATTGAGAAATTGAAGTCTTTGAATAAGCCTTTTGTTATTGTCATTAATACAAAAGATCCATATAGCGACAAGACCAATCTTTTAAAAACAAAACTAACTAGTGATTATGGAGTTACCACATTAGCTTTTGATGTTGAGAATATGAATGAAGATGAAATAGATGAAGTATTAAAAGAAGCTTTAAATGAATTCGATATTGCTGAAATCAACTTCCAGTATCCCGATTGGCTTCAAAGTTTAACTGATAATCATAGCTATAAGCATTCATTCAATGATAAAGTTTCCGAACTTACTAGTTCATATCGCAAAATGAAAGACGTCTTTATGATTCAAACTGAATTAAAAAATGCTGAATTATTTGAAAATGTTATCATTTCTGAAGTAAATCCAGGAACTGGTGAAGTCACTATTGATATTGAATGTAGTGATGATGCGTATATTTCTGCTCTTGAAGAAATTGTTGGCGAAAGTTTAAAGGATAAAGCTAGTTTTATTACTTTATTACAAGATTTGATTGCTGCGAAAGATGTTTATCATAAAGTGGGAACAGCTCTTAAAATGGTTGAAAGTTGTGGGTATGGAATATCAATTCCTTCCGTCAATGATATGGTACTTTCTACTCCAGAATTACTTAAACAAGGTGGCCGTTACGGAATCAAACTAAAAGCGAGTGCTCCTGCTATTCAACTTGTTAAGATTGATGTCGAATCATCGTTTGAACCAATTATCGGTAGTATGGAACAAGCTCAAGCTTTGATTGACCATATGCTAAAAGATTATGAAGAACATCCTGAAGTACTCTGGAATAGCGAAATATTTGGGCGTAAGCTTTGTGATGTAATCAGTGATGGTATTAAAGCAAAGATTAATGCTGTACCAGACGCTGTTCAATACAAGTATAAAGAAGCTATAAACAAAGTCGTAAATAGTGGTAAAGGTGGAATTATCGCAATAATGCTCTAAAAATCTCTTGTTGCATATAAGTGGAATTTTTTCGTAATATATGATATAATATAGGTAATAAGGTAATTTTTAGGAGCTATTATATGAAGAAAAAAGATATAATTGAAGCAATTTATCAGAATAATGAATATCGTCGTCAAGATGTGGAAGATATAGTTAATCAAGTTTTTGATATAACAGCACTTGGATTAAAAGATGATGGAAAAGTCATGATTAGCAATTTTGGCACCTTTGAACGCGTATTTCAAGATAGTTATATGGGTGTACACCCTATTACTGGTGAACCTCAAAAAGTAAAAGGGGCTTATCGAATTCGCTTTACCTCTAGTAAGAATTTAAAAACTATAATCAATGATAATAATGACTAGAATGCATGTGCATTCTGGTTTTTGTTTTATGCAACTCACTATTTAAAGTATTGATTTTTTGGCGCATTTACGTTATAATTATTCATGTAAAATATATTAATTTAGGAGGCATTATGAAAAAGACAAAAGTTTTATTATTTATGACAATTTTAGCACTTGCATTTTTCGTTACCGGCTGTAAAGGCAAGAATTCGAGTAGTTATGTTACTATCGAAACTAACCCAGCTGTTGAATTGGTTGTAGATGCTAAGGGTAAAGTAACCGCTGCGAACGGTTTAAATGAAGATGGTAAACTATTACTTAATGGCGAAATAATCGTAGGTAAAGATGTTGAAGATGCAACTGAAGAAATTGTATCGTTAACATTTGAACTTGGTTTCACTGTTGAAGGTGAATCTGGAGAAGGATCACAAGCAATTAAAGTTTCCGTTACTGCTGAAAAAGAAGGCACAATTGAAGCTGTTGAGAAACAAGTAAAAGATGCTACTCAAAAAGTTATTGCTGATTTAAACATTGATGCTAAAGTTGAAGTTGCTGAAGCTAAGGCTAGAGCTTACTTTGAAGAAATCGCAATGGCATTTGATCCAACATTAACTGCTGAACAAGCTGCTGAAATGACAATGGAAGAATTAATGGCTGTTGTTCAACTTGCTACAGTTGAAAAAGCTCAATTTGTATCTGTTAAACTTGAAGAGTACTGGGAAAACTTAAAGGCATATGAATTTAAATTAAAATATAAAGAAGAACTAGCAGCAAAATTAGATGATGCTTATGCAACTTTAAAAGAAAACTATTCTAAAGTTATGGCTAATTTTGCAGAGGCAATTAAGAAGGTACAAGAACTTGAAGTTTATACTTTCACTAATCCGGAATCTGCCTATGTTCAAGCTATCAACAAGTACAATGAAGTAAAAGCACATGTAATGGGATTAAAAGTTGAAATATCAGTAAAAGCAAATGCTGGTGAATCTACTGCTTCATTAGAAATGCAATTAGGTGTTTCTCAAAAATTACTTGATACTGCTGATGCTGCGTTGAAACAAGCTGATACAATTTTTAGAGGCTTATTTGATGCTGCTATTAGTACAATGAATGCTGTATACAATCAATTAGCTGAAATTGAAAAAGAATTCCCAGAAACTATTGATTCTGCTGCCGCTCTTACGAAAGCAGAAGAATATGTTAATAATAGTAAAAAGGATTTATTCGCAAAATTCGAAGCAAGCTTTGATAAGGCTGCGTATGATCAAATGAAGGTTGATGTTGCAAATCGTAAGGCTGCATTAGAAGAAACTGTCAATAGCGCTAAAGGCAAATAACTAAGAAAAGAACCTCCTAGTGAGGTTCTTTTAATTTAGAGATTAATTATTGAACGGATAAAAGTACTGATTAATTCGCTATCAATCATGCCTAGTTTTATCCCAACAATTGCAATACATTGAAAAAGATTATTAACAAGATGACAGATAGTCGATGGTATTAAGTTTTCATGACTCATATAATAGATGAATGAAAGTGTCATGCCAGAGATTATGTAGAAAACGCCCATTGCTAATTCAGCAATAATGGATGCTGTGTCAAAACTGCCTGTATTAATGGATATAATAATAATTTCAATGATGGTTAAAATGAAATGAATGCCGCCAAAGATGGAGCCAGTCAGGACTATTTTGCCAATTGGTTTCATTTTATTACCAATTAGTGTAAATAAGCCTTTACGAAAAATAATTTCTTCAACAACAGGAGCTAATACAATTAAGACAAAGCATAGTAAGATTGTTTCGAATGTTGAACTGTCAGTTATCATTTTAACAATAGTAGCTTGATTGTTTGATGTTGTATTACTTGAGATGATATGCCAATGAATAAAGAGACGATTAAGTAGTTCATTAATCACATTGGAAAGCATAAATAAACCATAGCCAATAGGTACTAGTAACCAAATGCGTGGATTATGTTTTATTTGGTGTAAATCGCTTAGTATTAGGGGTTTCATAATCAATAATATAGCGACACCAGCAGCAAAATACATACAAATGTTTTGCCAAATGCTAATGAAACTAATCGCTTGATCAGTAAACTGGTTGCCTATAACGGCAGGTTCCCCTGAAAATAATGGGTAAATAAGTGATAATACTGATTGTAAAATAACTGGTAAAATGTAAAAAACAATAATATAAGCTATAATTGCTTTAATCGTGAGTAATCGCCAAGATAATTTTTCCGTTTCAATGGAAGCACCATTGCTATTTAGTACGGTTATATCATTAGTTTCGTAAGATTCATTTTCATGGTTATTCATTATGTCACACCTCTTGATAATATTATAACAAGAAAATAAATAAAAATCTAATAAAATGAATAAGTTAATTTGTCATAAATAATATTGTAGTGAATAAACTTTATTGAGGTGTAAACATGAAAAAGAAAATAATAATTGGTGCTATACTATTAGCGGTGGTGATTGTAGCACTAGTGATACCAAAGGCCACATATCAAAAATGGTTTAGTCCAAAAGACAATCTGGTTAATCCACCAGCAAGTGAATCCTATTCTCAAGTAGTATATTTAAAAAATAAAGATGGTCTTTTAGTTGGTTTAAAAGTACCGGTTCAAGCTATTGCTGAAGATCAGATTGCACAAAAATGGGCTCTACTTACAAGTGATAGTAACATGATTCCGACAGGTTATCAATCGGTAATTGCGAAGGAGACGGAGTTAATTGATTATAGCATTGATGGAAATGTTTTAACACTAAATGTTTCAAATCACATTACTGATTCTGAAGGTCGTTTGGCTGTTGAGGCACTCGCTTGGACATTTACGGATTCGACGATTACCGATGTCGTTTTAAAAGTCGATGGTCAACCAATAGCTAAATTGGGTGATTACGAATTTACGAAAATTAACCGTCGCTTAGGCATTAATTTAAACTATGAGACTTTCTTTTTATACGAGTCAACTGCGACTACTATAATATATGAAGAGACTAATTATACATTACCAGTTACCTATTTTCATCTGGATGAAGATATCTGTGATTATATTATTACAAAGATTATTGATGAAAGTATCTTAGCTGTTTATGATTATCAATTATCAGAAGAAGCATTAGTTTTAAATTTTGTCGATAAGACGATTTTAACAGTGGATTGTTTACAGGAAATAACTGAAACAGTAAAGAACAATATGAATGTAGCTAAACTTGTCATCAATGATCAAGAGACTGTTGTGTATGAAGCTGTATTCTATGAAATAAGTGAATAACAAGTACTAGGATTTTCCTAGTATTTTTCATGTGCTTTTCATTTTGTTTAAAAATTAAAAAGTGGTATAATAATTAACAAATGAGGTGATACAGTGAAAGTATTAATCGGTAGTAAAAATAAACATAAAGTTAGTGAACTAATGGCGATTCTCAAGGACTTACCGGTAACACTCCTTTCGTTAGCAGATTTACCAGAATGTGCTGAACCGATTGAAGATGGTTCGACGTTTTATGATAACGCTCTGATTAAAGCAAAATACTATTTTGCAAAATATCATCTACCGACAATTTGTGATGATACTGGTCTTTGTGTAGATGCCTTAAAAGGGGCTCCTGGAGTCGTATCAGCTCGCTATTCAGGCGGCGATGACGCTTGTAATCGAAATTTACTACTTAAAAACTTAGCATTAAAACTACCAACTGCTGCTTATTTTGAAACCTCAATGGTATTTTATGATGGTGATAAGATTATTAGTGCTAGTGGTATACTTGATGGTATGATAATTTCAAAACCAGCAGGTGAGAATGGTTTTGGATATGATTCACTGTTTTATTTACCTACTTACAAGATGACGCTTGCTGAAGTTGCAACAAGTGTTAAAAATCAAATTAGTCACCGATATCTAGCATCAATTAGCCTTGCTAGCAAGTTAACAAATTATTTTACTGAAAAAGCCGTCGAGACTACTATAGTAACTTCAGTAGCAAGAATATATCCAAATTCAAACATCAAATTAGGTGAACGTTTTTTAGCAGGTATGAGTAATTATACTTATCAGATTAAAATAGATGACCAAAAATATGTTGTGCGTTTACCAGGTGAAAATGCTGATTGTTTTGTAAACCGTTCAAATGAAGAAAAGAACTCCTTAATTCTTTCACACGCTTTAAAACGGCCTTTATACGAACGCTTTAATCTCAAAACGGGACTAAAATTGTCTACCTACATTGAAGGTACACCGATGGATGTTATCACTGATAAGAATTCATATATTGATGAGATCGTTACTCGTTTAAAAGAGTTGCATAGTCTAGGACCCATTGCCTGTAATGACTACAATCCCTTTGAACTACTTAATCATTATGAGCAATTAGTAAAAGATCTGCCCTGTGAAGTAACTAGTGAGTATCAAATAATTAAAGAACGTTTACTCGCCTATCAAGATTTACTTACAAGTCGCTCTAAAACGATTTGCCACTGTGATAGCCAATTATCTAATTATATCTTAACTCCTAATCATGATGTTTATTTGCTGGATTATGAGTTTGTAGGGAATAATGATTTTTTATATGACATTGCGTGCTTTGGTAATAATGGTCTTGACTTTGCGATGGCCGTCCTCGCTGTTTATCAGAATAACCATGAAACTAAAGAAGAACAAAGAATTGTCGAATTATGGCACGCGTTCCAATCTTTACAATGGTACAATGTTGCTTTATTCAAAGCCCATACTGGCATGAGCGAAAAGTTAAATATTAATTTTTCTGATGTTGCTATTTTTTTCTTAAATAAGGCTAAACAAATCCTCAAATAAATGAAAATATATTATAAAATCATTTTACAAAAAAGTAAAAATCTTGTATAATATTGTAGTAGAATTTATGGTGCGAAAGGAGGGACCAAAATATGCCAAAGACTATCGTTCGCGAAAACGACACACTAGATGAAGCTCTAAAGAGATTTAAACGTGATGTTTCACGCTCGGGTACCCTTGTTGAAGCCCGTAAACGTCAACACTATATGAAACCTAGTGATATCCGTAAAGAAAAAAGACGTGCAGCTCGTAAAGCAGGTGTTCGTCGTCCATAAATAAAAGCCCTAGCGGGCTTTTTATTTTTAGGCTTATTACCGAAACTTTTGAATATAATGTAAAGAGGTGTTGTATGCAAAAGGTCGGAAAAAAGTTCATTCCTGAATACAATTGTAGTATTTTGCGAATGTTTGATCAACAGAAAATTATTATTGAAAACTATCATGAGATTATTGATATTTCACCAGATTCAATTATTGTTGATCAGTATATTATAGTGGGTGAGATATTAAGGGTGACCCGTTTAGATCAGGTGGTGATTGAAATCTATGGGAAAATCAAAGAAATTATCATTACCTAAGAAATATGCTATAACAACTAAGAAAAGTGAGTTTCTGCATTTGATTAATTCACCCCATAGCAATGAGTTTGCTAATATAGTTATTAATGATCAAGAAGTTAGTTTTTTATCAAATTACCATGTTGAAGTTCATGATGGTTTTGTTATTAACCGCTATCAACAATATGTTAGAAACTATATTTACAAAAATTTAATAGGTATAATCTGTTTTATCTTAATTATTCTCACACTAGCTATCTCCAATTATTTTATTAGAGAAATTGCATTTGCTGATGAAAACACTAAAAATAGTGATGTCTTACAAACGGTTGAAAGTTATCTTACTAAAGTTGGTCCTTTCAAAGTGTTAAATGATGACATAACCAGTATTTCACGGGAATTACGCACTAAGTATCACCAATATGCATGGATTGGTTTAACTAGAAGGGGTGGGAAATTAGTGATTGAGATTCAAGAACAAAGTGTTTACCCTGAACAATTTAGCGAATCGAACAGTGGTGGTGATTTTGTCGCTTTAAATGATGCGGTCATTTGTGAAATATTAGTAGAAAAAGGGGTCGTCTTAGTAAATTTAAATCAGACGGTTCAAAAAGGTGATATATTAGTCAGTGGTAATTTAAAATATCATATTAATCCAAGTGATCATAGTAATACGATTCATCCCCGAGGATATATTATCGCTACTAGTATATCATATAAACAAATTACGATTCCCAAAGTCGCGTCTGAGATATGCTTTACAGGTAAGACACATAGCTATTTTAGGGTGTCTTGGTTTAATAATCCCTATCGTTTTATTAAGTCACCCTATGAGGAGTATCATATAAAAGAAGATGTAATCTTTTCTATAGGTAGTTTTTGTACGTTTTTGAAAATAAATGCATATGAAAAAGCTAGCATGATGATTGAGTATGATCAAGCGGCGGCTATCAATTACGCAAAATCGCAGGTTATTAAACAGTTTGCTTCCACAAAACTCCATAAAAATGAGCAAATAAATGAAATTCAGCTTTTAAGTATTCAAGAATTAGAACGTAGCTGGCAAGTAAATCTTTTGATTAATGTCAATCAAAACATTGCCTACTTTATTCCTTACTAGAAATAAATCATATTTGGTTGTAAAATACCATATTTTATGTTATAATAATGATAAGAAAGTGAGTCATGTATGGATTATAAAACGATTTTTACTTTTAATAACATCGAAAATATTCAAACCATTCTAGGCCCCTTGAACCGGAATGTCGTTATATTAGAGGAAAAATTAAATATTCCGATTACCATTACCACTGATACTGTACTAGTTCCAGCTGAGTGTGATAGTTCTAAATTAGAAACTTTTTTTAATATTGTTAGTGAATTGCTTAAAAATGGTATTTTTATTAAAGAGCGTGATGTTGTTTGTATTTTAGCAATGTTAGAGGAATATCCGGAAACGGAGATAGTTGATTTCTACGCTCATAAAGTAGTTGTCCTTAATACTTTTGATAGTAAAACCATAACGACTAAGTCGATTAATCAAAATCGCTATTTAGCAATGCTCAAAGCTCATGACATAATTTTTGCTACGGGCAGTGCAGGTACTGGTAAAACTTATTTAGCAGTTGCTTACGCGGTTGCTGAACTGAAGAAGAATACTGTAAAGAAGATTATTATTACCCGACCTGCTGTTGAAGCTGGTGAAAAGTTAGGCTTTTTACCAGGTGATTTAAAAGAAAAAGTTGACCCATATTTGATTCCCATCTATGATGCTATTTATGAGTTTTTAGGAAAACCTTCTGCAGATAAATTAATTGAACGAGGTGTCATAGAAGTAGCACCACTCGCTTACATGCGAGGACGAACACTTGATAATGCTTTTATCATTTTAGACGAAGCTCAGAATACGACGCGTAATCAAATGAAGATGTTTTTAACCCGGTTAGGATTCCATTCTAAAATGGTCGTAACTGGTGACACTACTCAAATTGATTTAGTTAATAAGCAATCATCAGGTTTAGTTGAAGCAATTAACATTCTTAAATCTGTTAAGAATATTGCGATGATCAAATTTACGCGTAGTGATGTAATGCGTCATCCATTAGTCGCAAAAATTATTGAAAAATATGAGGAAATTGAACATGATTAGATTTAATTTAATTCACAGTGGTGATTGGGATTTCAAATTAAAACCGGTTTTTAAAAAAATAACCAAAGCTGTTGCTAAAATGGAAATGATTCGTGGTCGGCATATTGTAAGTTTTATTATGGTTAATCTAACTGAGATTGAGCGTATTAATCGTGAATATCGCCACTTAGATGTTCCTACCGATGTTATTAGTTTCGCAGAAATTGATAGCAGTGAAGAAAGAAACCTGCCATATGAACTTGGTGATATTTTTATTTGTGTTGAACGGGCAAAAAGTCAAGCTAAAGAATATGGTCATAGTGAATTACGTGAACTAGCATTTTTAGCTACACACGGACTATTTCATTTATTAGGATATGATCATCAAAATCCAAGCGATGAAGCTGTCATGTTCAAGAAGCAAGAAGATGTATTATCGCTGCTAAAGATTGAGAGGAAATAAACATGGAAAAGAAATTTGAACTTGCTCTATTGGCTTATAACAATGCTTTTGCTAAATATTCTCATTTTCAAGTGGGAGCTGTTGTTGTTTTAAAGAATGGCGAATTTATTATTGGATCTAACGTTGAGAATGCTTCATTCGGCTTATCAAACTGTGCAGAGCGTTCAGCGTTATTTACCACATATTCGCAAGGATATCGAAAAGATGATATTGCCGAGTTAGTTATAATGACTCGTACTGAATGTCCTACATCACCTTGTGGTGCTTGTCGCCAAGTAATCTGTGAATTGATGCATGAAGATGCCAAAATCACATTAGTTAATCTAACAGGTACAGTAAAAGAATATTTGGTAAAAGACCTATTACCATTCGTATTTACAGAAAGTGATCTAAAATAATGAACAAAGATTTTAAATCGGGTTTTGTAGCAATTATCGGCAAACCCAATGTTGGCAAAAGTACTTACTTGAATCAAGTAATGCACCAACGACTTGCGATAGTCACACCTAAAGCCCAAACAACAAGAAATAAAATTCAGGCTATTTATACAACTGATTCCGAACAAATCATTTTTGTTGATACTCCTGGAATCCATAAATCTAATAACAAACTCGGTGAAATTATGAATGAAACAGCCATTGATACTTTGAATGGCATGGATGTTATTCTATTTTTTGTCGAAGCTAATAGACAAATGACAGAGGCTGATAATAAGATAATAGAGATTTTGCAAACGGTAAAAATTCCGGTTATTTTAGTGTTAAATAAGGTGGATACAGTTAGTGATAGTGATACATTAAAAGAAATTATTGACTCATACAAGTCTGCTTATTCATTTTCCGGAGGCATTACCATAAGTGCTGAATATGGCAATAATGTTGATGAACTTTTAAAGATGATTATTGACCGTCTCCAAGTTGGCCCTATGTATTATCCAGAAGATCAGCTATTAGATCAACCAGAACGATTTGTAGTTGCTGAAATAATTCGGGAAAAAGTGTTGCTTTGTACAGAAGAGGAAGTTCCTCACAGTGTAGCTGTGGTGATTGAATCGTTTAAAGAAGATAGCAAAAATCATGATTTAATCAATATTAATGCAACTATTATTGTGGAGCGTCCATCTCAAAAAAAGATTGTAATCGGAGCAGGTGGTCAAAAAATCAAGGAAATTGGCACTAAAGCTCGCAAAGATATTGTAAAATTCTTGGGCAATAAAATCTATTTGGAATTATTTGTTAAAGTTGAACCTGATTGGCGCAATAAAAAAAGCCATCTAAAAGAGTATGGTTACAAATTAGATAATTAAAAGTATAAAATAGTCAAAAACATCCATCCTATTTATAAGGAGGGATATTTTTGCCACAAAATAACAAATCAGATATTAAAAATACATATTGGAGTAATTTTCTCAAAACTGGAAAAATTGAAGACTATTTGAAGTATAAAATGTTTGAACGGGTAGAGGATACTGAAATCAGTAAAATTGAAGAAGATATAGGTGCAATAGATGAACGAAAAAAAGAAGTATTATGGTACCGTGATAAAGGCAATTGATTATAAAGAAAATGCCCAGATTGTTACTCTGTTCTTCGAAGAAGGTTTGACTAGTTTGATTGTTCGAGGAGCCAAAAAGATTAATAGTAAAACACGAGCCATCGCTCAAGTCTTGACCGATTTAGAATATGTTGCGACCGATAATAAGGCCCTTAATACCTTAATTGAAGCGCAAGTAGTTGATAATCATAATGAGATAAAAAATGATTTCTTAAAGATGCAAATTGCCTATTGTATGATTGACAAAGTATATCAATTTGGCAGTCAATCGACCAACATTAAAGTTTTATATGATTTTTTTATTACCAATCTAAAAATTCTACGCACAACATCATATCCGGCCGCCCTACTTGCGGTCTTTGAGATTAAGCTATGCTATCTATTAGGCATTGCTCCTAATTTTAATGGCTGCAGTAAATGCAACAAGAAGATTACAAGTGGTGAATTTAGTGTCCATTACGGTGGGATAATTTGCGATGATTGTAGCAAGGTGACACCAGTACAATTAGCGTTACAAGCGTCACAAGTACTTAAATACATGTACTTAATAAAAATGGAAAAAATTGATGAGATATTTTTGGGTTTAGTACAACCTTTTGTGCCTGATATTGACCGCTGTATTGATGAATTCTATGCCGAACATTATGAATGCAATAATAAATGCAAATCGGTTTATCACAAAATCATTAATTCTTTATGAGTTGATGATTTTTTAATTTCTATGATTTTTATACCTAAACTCGCAAATCAGTTGTCAAAATTGGTTAAAAGTGGTATAATAAGTGATGGAAAATTATACCTTTTTGGTAAAGTATAAAAAGAGAGGATGAATGTAATGATTATTAAAAAGATTAAAGGTGTTCATATTCCCGGACGCCGTCAAATGTCACTTGTCAATAATCTTGAAAACTATTTAAATCCTAAGTTTGTTTATATACCACTAACTAATGGTAATGTTCTGTATCGTCAGACTGTTTCATTTGGTGATGTTGTTAAAAAGGGACAAGTTATTGCTCTGCGCGAGGACCGCTTTGGCCACCCAGTGCATTCACCTGTTTCTGGTACGGTATTGTCAATTAAAAAAGTATGGCATGCTTCTGGCAAAATGGTTGACAGCTTAGAAATTGAGAACAATTATAAAGAGGAAACAGTTCCTGAATTTGGTCGCAGTCTTGATCTTGATAACCTTACCAAAACTGATATTATTGAGCGAATCAAAAGTTGTGGCTTAATCGGCATGGGTGGCGCAGGTTTTCCAACTTATGTTAAATACATGTTGCAAAAGAAAATGCAAGTATTTATTGTTAACGCTGCTGAATGTGAACCATATCTAACTAGTGATGATATCTCCATCTCTACTAAAACCGATGAACTAATTAGAGGTATAAAATATGCTTTGATTGCAAGTGGTGCCCCCAAAGCGGTTATTTGCATCAAGAAAACTAAAGTTAAATTAATAAAGCTTTTAACTGATAAACTAGTAAATCACTCTAACATTTCCTTATTTGAACTTGCTGATTTCTATCCAGTAGGATGGGAACGCGTACAAGTTGAGCGTGTCACGGGTAAGAAATATAATAGTTTACCGTCTGAAGTAGGTGCCGTTGTTGATAATGCGCAAACCGTTATTGCTATTTGCGAGGCAGTTGAGCAAAACAAACCACTAATTGAACGAGTAATTACCGTTGCTGGTGAAGGATTAGTGAAGTCACAAAATTTTTATGTTAAGATTGGTACTAGATGTATTGAACTAATTGAAAAGTTAGGTGGTTATACAGAAGGCTTGAATGATGCCTTCTTGATTGCTGGAGGCCCAATGACAGGTCGTGCAATCTTTGATGATGCGATGATTATAAGTTCCTCACTTGGCGGTATTACTGTTATCCCTAAGAAGAAGAGTCTTGAACAAGCGTGTCTAGGGTGCGGTAAATGTTCACTAAATTGCCCTTCATTTTTGACACCTACGGAAATTCGCTTTGCCTATGAATGTGGTGACTTTGCTAGCTTAGAAAAATTAAACACTTTGAAATGTGTCCAATGCGGTTTATGCTCATACGTTTGTCCATCACGGATTAGTATGACTGAGATTGTCGGTAAGGCTCAGGATTCACTTCGAAAATATCGTGCAACCAAAGTTGCCAAGAAAGGATAGATATCATGGCTCGTAAATTTGCGCTTGAAAAAGCTCCATTTATTAGATCAGCTGACGAAAAAATAATTACTACTAAGCGTATTATGACCGATGTCGTTATTGCGTTAATTCCCATTGCTCTTTTTGCATGGATTAAAAATGGTATTATTCCACTTGCCAATCAAGTAACTGGTGCAACAGGTTGGACAATGATAAGACCATTATTATTTATCATTGTAGCTTGTTTGGCCAGTATGGTTTTTGAAGGCTTATACTTCATGTTTTTCAAATATATTATTCCTAATCGACATAGTAATACAAAAATACCTTGGAATTTTAAAACTATTATCCAAGAAGTTCAAAATTCTTATGCTATCATTCCAGGATTGATCTTAGCTTTGATATTACCGGTTAATACACCTTTCTTTGTGTTATTATTTGGCTGTTTTATGGCTAATATTGTCTTTAAGATGCTATTTGGTGGCTTCGGACATAATATTTTTAATCCGGCTTTAATTGCTTATGCTATAATTATTGTTACCTTTATGGGAACGATTAATGCTGGTGGTGGCTATTTGAACATTGGTGAGATTCTTACAGGAGCAACACCGCTTGAACGATTAGCTACTGCTGATAATATTACCTATGCTAATATCGTAGCACCTTTTGGTAACCTTTGGGATTTCTTCTTAGGAACAATTCCAGGTTCTTTAGGTGAGACTAGTGCTTTATTATGTATTCTAGGGATGCTCTTTTTGATTATTAGAAAAGACATCGACTGGCGTGTGCCTGTTATCTATATTGGAACCGTGTTTATTATTACGACAATTATAACATTAATTACCGGTTATGGCTTTTGGTATCCCGTATTTAATATATTTTCGGGTGGTTTAATGTTTAGTGCTGTATTTATGGCGACTGAACCTGTGACTACTCCGCGTTCACCTAATGCGAAAGTGATTTTCGCAGTAGGCCTCGGAATCTTCACAGTATTATTCCGCTTAGTTGGCGCTTATACTGAAGGTGTTGGGACATCACTATTATTTATGTGTTTATTCACACCAATAATTGATAGTTTTGCTAGTAGAGTCCGTTCAGAAAACTTCTCTTACAAAGTAATTTTACGATATGTTCCTGTAGTACTCTTATATGGAGTGCTTGCTACTTACACAATTTTGAAAGTGGTGGGGGTGCTATAGATGAATACGATGAAAAAGACTTTAAAACTTTGTTTATTTCTTTTATGTTTAGGAGCGATATCTGCAGGTATTTTAGGTGGTATTAACCTCCTTACTAAAACTAAGATTGCTGAAAATGAACACGAAAAAGCATTAAAGAATGTTATAACAGCAGGAGTTAAAGATCCTGTTGAACTAGAAATTGCATCAGATGACTTAATAGAGGGTGTTCTTGAGGTATATACTGGTAAACTAGAAAATGGCAATACTTGTTATGCTTTCAATACCGAAAATACTAATTCATATGCAACTGTCAAAGCGATGATTGTTATTGATGCTATGAGTAAAAAAATTACAAACATTGTTGTTTTACCAGGTGCTACATCACATAGTATGGATAATAGATTCACCAAAGAAGAGTTGAAGTTAGTTGGTACTTCAGCTGCTGACTATGAAAACAAGATGGTATTAATAACTGGTGCTACTATTTCAAGTAAATCAGTTAAGGCTTGTGTCGCTGCTGCTTTTGAACAACTCAGTTTACTTCAAGGCGAGTTGACAATTACCTCAATTATCCAAAACTTGACTAATATTAAAGAGTTTATTTATCATTTCAAGATTAATAATGATGATTTTGATATCATATATTCTCTAGATAACGAAACCAAGAAACTTTCGTTTGTTTCGGCTAATCCTGCTAATCTAGGTAAAGATTTAGAGGATGCTTGTTTGGCTCTAGCAAACAGTAAGTTACCTACTAAATATATTACAGAAAGCGACAAAACAAGTTTAGCACCACCGAATAATATTGAAATAATAACGATTACTACCAATGAAGGCTATGCAGGTGGAACGATTACCGCGAAAGTAACGATTACTGCGCTTGTCATTTCCAATATTGAAGTTATCTATGAAAATGAATCTTTTGATAATGCTGAAAATACAGATTACGTTGGCATTAGTCCGTTTGATACGGTTATTGAAGCCCTTGAAAAAGGTGATACCACAGTTAATGCAACTGGTGCAACCGTTACTTCTAGAGCATTGAAATCAATTTATGCTCTGGCTATTCAATATATTGAAGCCAAAAAAGGTGGTGTAAGATAATGGAAAAGATGTCTAAACGCACTATTTTATTAAATGGTTTAATTAAGGAGAATCCAACTTTTGTCATGATCTTGGGAATGTGTCCAGTACTCGCTGTCACAAAAACACTTGAGAGTGCCATTGGTATGGGTGTTTCCCTCGTATTTGTTTTGTTTTTTTCCAATTTGATTATTTCATTGATTAAAAACATCGTCCCTAACGAAATTAGAATACCTGTATACATCGTTGTTATTGCAACTTTGGTTTCAATTGTTGAAATGGTAATGAACGCGTTCTTTACTGATTTATATGATCAGTTAGGTATCTTCGTTTCGCTTATTGTGGTAAATTGTATTATTCTAGGTCGGGCAGAAGCATTTGCCTCTAAGAATACACCGGCTAATTCCATGGTTGATGCCTTAGGTATGGGCTTTGGTTTTACTGGCGCTGTTATGTTAATATCAATTTTTAGAGAAATCTTAGGTAATGGTACATTAACAATATGGGGTGACGCCTTTATTAACTTTAGACCAGTATTTACATTCTTTGGGGTTGAGCCAGCTTCCTTTTTTCAAAGTAATGCAGGTGCGTTTGTCATGCTGGGCTTAATGCTTGGTATAATGAACTCCATCAATATTTTGCGTAAGAATAAACCTAAGGAAGAGAAAGGAGCAGTGAAATAATGAATGAAGCTAGTTTAATTACAATTGCTTTTGCTGCTTTTTTAACAGAAAATGTTATATTATCCCGTTTTATGGGTATTTGTCCTTTTCTTGGCGTTTCGAAGAAGAAGTCTTCAGCTATTGGCATGGGGGTTGCGGTTATCTTTGTAATTCTTATTTCAACTACTGTTACTTGGCTCCTTTTCCAATATGTTTTAAAACCACTTGAATTAGTCTATTTACAAACAATTGTTTTTATCTTAGTCATTGCTTCAATCGTCCAGATTGTAGAAATGTTCATTAAGAAATTCTCACCAACCTTGTATAAAGCTCTTGGCATATATTTGCCATTGATTACAACCAATTGTGCTGTATTAGGTGTAGCATCGCTTGCTATTAATGAGGGATTTAATTTCGCTCAAATGATAGTATTTGCCTTTGCATCAAGTGCTGGTTTCTTATTTGTAATGGTTGTTTTTTCCGGCTTAAGAGCTCGAATTGATCACTCACCGGTACCAAAAGGGTTTCAAGGCATTCCAATTGCTTTGATTGCTGCTGCAGGAATGGCGATTATCTTTGCTAGATTAGGAGGCATTATCTAATGAATCCAATCGTAATGGCAATTATTGTTCTAGCTGGCTTAGGAGCAATCCTAGGAATAGCTATTGGCATTTGTTCTAAGTTTTTACAAGTGGAAGAAGACAACCGCGTTGAAGACGTTCTTGCCATGCTACCAGGTGCTAATTGTGGTAGTTGTGGATTCCCTGGATGTACTGGGATGGCTGATGCCATTGTTAATAACAATGCTGATCCACGGTTATGTAAACCATGTAAAGCTGAGAAAATTGAAGCAATTAAAAAGTATCTAGAACTTGCTAAAGCTGATATAGCAGATAAATAAAGGCCAAGTGCCTTTATTTTATTTTTTTAGTTGTATAATTGTTACTTTTTAGGTATAATTAACAAAAAAGGAAGTGTTTATATGCAAGACAATGTAACTTTAAAACCTCAAAAGCGCATATTTGAACTTGACATGATTAGGGGAATTTGCGTTATCTTAATGGTTATTGAACACTTTCTCTTTTTAATGACTTGTCGCAGTGATTGGGGTCCAATCGTTTTTAGTAATTATACAACATTTAATAGTTCTTTCATGAACTGGTTTTATCAAATAGCTATGACATTATCATATAGCAACTTGTTTTATATTGGTCACTATATTGTCGTTACTATCTTTTTATTAATCGTAGGAATTAGTACATCTTTCAGCCGTTCTAATTTCAAAAGAGCTCTTAAAGTATTCATTTGTGCAATTATTATTACGTTAGGAACGGTCATTATAACGATTATTACCAAAGAAGATGTATTGATTATTTTTGGGATCCTACACATGATAAGCTTCTCAATCTTACTGTATGCAATTGTGGCAAAGATTTCTGATAATCGTTTACTTATTTTATTAATAGGGATAATCTTAATTGCTTGGGGATTCTTAATTGAATGGTATAATGCTCCCTATATTAATAGTTTTAAAGATTTGAATTTCAGCAATATTATTCAAATTATCTTGGGGTATAAATTGTTTGGGGCTGATTGTTTTGGCTTATTGCCTTGTACTGGAGTTGTCTTTATAGGTGCATTCATTGGCCAAACGGTTTATCGCAAAAAAGTAACATTAATTCCGCGCATAGAAGGACCATGGAACAGACCTTTTTGTTTTATTGGTCGTCATGCAATTATTATCTATTTATTACATCAAGTTACTAATTTACTAATTTTAATAGCCATCTTTTTAATTGCTGGCTATCGGTTTTAAGGGGGAAAGATGAGCTCAATTTATCAAAAGTTTTATGAAAGTGTGCAGGCTTACCCCGATTACTTAGCGATTCATTATGAGGGCACTGATATAACCTATAAAACTGTAAATAACGAAGTAGATAAAATTGCAAGTGCTTTATGTGATTTAAAAGTAAAACCAGGTGATGTCATCGCGGTTGTTATGCCAAACACCCCAGAAGCTGTTTATACTTTTTATGCTATTAATAAGGTGGGTGCTATTAGTTATGAGATACATCCTCAAACACCGCCTGCTGCATTAAAACGTTTCTTGAAGTTTGTAAATGCTAAATTATTAATTACACTTGATATATTTCTAGATAACTACTATCCGGTAGCACAAGAATTGACAATTCCGGTGATTTCTTGCAACCCATTTGAAGGTGCATCCTTCATAAAACGTTGCATTTGTCAATATCGCAGTCGTCATTATAGTAGGAATACGGTGAAATATCGCAGTCTTAAAGCGACATCACAAGCTATCAAAGCATATTCGTTTTTGCCAGGAGCTACCGCTGTTTTATTAAATAGTGGTGGGACAACGAGTGATCCTAAGGTGATTAAACTTTCTAATGAGGCGATTAACAATCTCGCAGGTTGTGGCAAAAGCATTTTAGGAATAACAGATCCCAAAGGGGTTTTCATGTTTGCGGTATTACCGATGTTTCATGGATTTGGCCTCTGTATGGGTATTCATGCTCCGATTATAAATGGGGCTTGTACAACTTTGATGACGCAGTTTCATACGTTACCTACAATCAAGTTGATTAAGAAACGCCGTTTAACAATTCTAATAGGAGTACCTACTTTGTATAAAGCCCTCCTGAAGCGTTCGAAATTTTATGGGAAGCACTTATCACGACTCACCGCAACCTACGTAGGTGGTGATACAACGCCACCAGACTTAATTAACGAATTTAATGCTGCTATGGAAAAATATGGCTCAACAGCTCGAATGTATGAAGGTTACGGATTAACAGAAACTGTTACTGTATGTACTGTTAATACAATCACTGGTAATCGCCTGGGTTCTGTAGGAAAACCAGTATCTGGTGCTATGATTAAAATAGTTGATAGGGACACCCGCGAAGAATTATCTAATAATATGTTAGGTGAAATTATGGTAGGTGGTAACTTCATCATGAATGGTTATTATCACAGTGCTGATCTTACAAAGAATGTTTTGATAAGCGATGATAATAATCAAAAGTGGGTATTAACAGGTGATTATGGATATCTAGATGATGACGGCTATCTATACTTCAAACAAAGACTTAAACGTCTAGTCAAGGTTTCAGGCTATATTGTTTGTCCTTCCGATTTAGAGAAACTAGTATCTAATATGGAAGAAGTTTATGAAGCCTATGCAACAGGCACCCCTGATAATTTTAGAGGTGAAGTGATTAAATTGTTCGTAGTATTGAATAAAAATTTGCCTGATATTTTAGAAGAAGAGATAAGAAAAAAGATTAATGAAACAATTGCTCGGGAGATAGGTGAATATGCAACTGCTAAAACAATTATCTTTTTAGATAAGATGCCTAAAACAGCAATTGGCAAAATTGATGGAAAAGTTTTAGAAGAAAGTTAAGGATTTTTTCCTACTTTCTTCTATTTTTACTTTACTTTTTAGGAAAATTATGTTATAATCAAGTCGTGTGATGATGAAAAAGAGTAAATGATATACCTATTTATAGAGAGCTTATGGCAGTGGAAATTAAGTATGTGGGTACATTGAAGGCATTTCGGAGCAATAAATTATTAAAAGTGACCATTAATTATAATGGTAATTAGGGTGGAACCGCGGGTTTACTCGTCCCTTGAGTCTCTTATTTGTGAGGCTTTTTTATTTTCTTTTAGGAGGTTTATATGGAAGAAATGACAATGGAAAAATTAGTTGCTTATCTTAAAGAGAAAGGATTTGTCTATCAAGGTAGTGAAATCTATGGCGGATTAGCAAATGCTTGGGATTATGGTCCATTAGGGGTAGAATTAAAGAATAATATTAAGAAAGCTTGGTGGAAACACTTTGTTCAAGATTCTGAGTACAATGTCGGCTTGGACGCTGCTATTTTAATGAATCCGGAAACCTGGGTGGCAAGTGGCCATGTAGGAGGTTTTAGTGATCCGTTAATTGATTGTAAAGTATGTCATAGCCGTTTTAGAGCAGATAAATTGATTGAAGACTTTACAAATGGTGAAGTAACTGGTGATGGTTGGGATAATGAGCGTTTATTTAATTATTTAAAAGAGAATCATATTGCGTGCCCTAACTGTCAAGCACATGATTTCACGGAAATCCGCAAGTTTAATTTGATGTTTAAAACTAACCAAGGCGTTATCGAAAATGCGAAAAACACAGTTTATTTGCGCCCAGAAACTGCTCAAGGAATCTTTGTTAACTTTAAAAATGTTCAAAGAACATCGCGCAAGAAAGTACCATTTGGTATTGGTCAAGTAGGTAAGAGTTTCCGTAATGAGATTACACCAGGTAACTTTATTTTCAGAACACGTGAATTTGAACAAATGGAATTAGAATTTTTCTGTGTCCCTGGAACTGATCTTGAATGGTTTGATTATTGGCGTAATGAATGTCAACAATTTTTACTAAATCTAGGTATTAGACCTGAGCAATTAAGAATGCGTGATCATGATCCAAAAGAACTAGCGTTCTATTCTAAGGCTACAACCGATTTTGAGTTTAAGTTTTTCTTTGGTTGGGGTGAACTATGGGGGATAGCTGACCGAACTGATTACGATTTACGTGTTCATCAAGAACATTCAAAAGTCAATCTAGAGTATCTTGATCCGGAAACTAATCAAAAATATTTGCCTTATGTAATCGAACCTAGTGTTGGGGTAGAGCGTTTGTTTTTAGCAATTGTTACTAATGCTTATGAAGCACAAGATTTGGGTGATGGTGATATTCGCGAAGTACTTCATTTAGCACCTACTCTAGCACCTTATAAAGTTGCTGTATTACCACTTGTTAATAAGTTAAACGACACTGCCCAAAAAGTTTATCATGATTTACGCAAGTTGATGACTTGTGATTATGATACTAGTGGTAAAATTGGTAAACGTTATCGCCGACAAGATGCGATGGGAACACCATATTGCGTGACGATTGATTTTGACACGTTAGAAGATGAAGCTGTTACTGTTCGTGACCGTGATACAATGGAGCAAACACGTGTAAAAATCAGCGAGTTACCTCAATTTTTAAGCAAGAACCTTTAGCAAAATAAAGTAAAATTCGCTTATCAAACGTATTATATTATGAGTTTAGTAGTTTAGAAAGGGGCATTTTATGATACCACAAAACATTATTGATCGTATTATCAATGACGTAGATATTGTTGATACGGTAAGTAGTTATTTACCCCTTACCCCAAAGGGAAAAAATTACTTAGCAGTTTGTCCTTTTCACAATGATACAAACCCTTCAATGTCAGTTAGTCGTGAAAAAAAATTCTTTAAGTGCTTTAGCTGTGGAACTAGTGGAAATGTAATTCAATTTGTTTCAAAATATGAAAACATTCCCTATGGCGAAGCGTGCAAAAAGTTGGCTCTAAAACTAGGAATAGTAATTGAGTCGGAGAACAATCCAGAAAAGCTGAAACATAAGCGCTATTATCGAGCTATGGATGAAGCTGTTAATTTTTACCAGTTTTATTTGCAAAGTAGCACCGAAGGAGTTACTGCTCTTGATTACCTAACAAAACGAGGTATCAGTAAAGATATAATTGCTGATTTTAAAATAGGACTTGCTCCTAGTGCTAGTAATTATTTAAATATGGCCCTCAATGAGAAAAATATTGACATTATTGATCAAATGGACGTCGGTCTAGTTGGTCAAGGTAGCAATGGTGATAGTTTTGATATATTTAGAAGTCGAATTATTTTCCCAGTTGCTGATACAAGTGGTCAAGTGGTAGGATTAAGTGGTCGCGTATTTCTACCCAACGATAAGTCATCTAAGTATATGAACTCACCTGAGAATGCTATTTTCCATAAAGGCGAAGTATTGTATAATTATAAAAATGCTAGCATGGATGCTAGAAGACTTGATACAATATACATTTTTGAAGGTTTCATGGATGTTATTGCTGCAAGAAGAGCTGGCATTAACAATGCTGTGGCTACGATGGGAACAGCTCTTACAAAAGCCCATTTAAAAGCCATAATGACCCTAACTAAAAATATCGTACTATGTTTTGATGGCGATGCTGCGGGAATTAATGCGACAAAGAAAGCGGTAGAAATATTTGCTACCACAAGTATCTTGCCACAAGCTGTTGCATTACCTGATAATCTAGATCCAGACGAATTTTTGGAGCGTTTTGGCCCCGCTGCTCTTGCAAAATACTTGAAGAATAATACAGTTAATGTTTATGATTACTTGTACACAGTAGCTAAGAGCAAAATGTTTATCAATGATATTAATAGTGTTGAACAATTTAAGAAAGACATTTTCGCTTTGATTAAGAAAGCAAAATCTAGTACAATATCTGAATTTTACTTAAATAAGCTGAGTGATGATTTAAATATTGATGTTAATCGCCTGATTACGGATTTAGGCAAAGTTGATGTAATAAAAGTAACAAGACCAGAAGAAAGTCCTAAGAAGCAAAAACTAATAAAAATACCTAAAAAAGTATTTTTAGCATATGATAATATCATTCGATATTCATTATTAGCAAAGAAGAATTTTGCTGAATACTTTAATTACATAGGTGAAGATAAATTATATTTATCCTCTGAGTTTAATGATTATTATCCTATCATCATTAGATTAGTTGATTATTACCAAATTCAAGAAACACTTGAAGTAGAACCTTTTGTTAATTCATTTGGCGAAACTTCACCCGAATATGCTTTACTAAAGCGCATTATCAGTTATCCTTTCTTTGAACCTAATAATCAAAAAGTTTTAGAAGATTCCATTAAAACGATTAAACTTTATATAGAGTCAGAAGCGGGGAAACTGATTTTTCAAGAAGCCCTTAAAGATGACGAAAAAATGACAGAGTACATAGATCATCGTAAGAAAATGTTACGATAGCAAGGAGAGAATATGGAAGAACAATATAAAAATGAACTGGATACGCTAATTGAGTGTGCGGGTAAAAAACAATATATTCCCCTCAGCAAAGTTATTGAAGTATTCCAAGATCCATCAGAAGAATTACTGGATGATGTTGTAAAATACTTGGAGAATGTGGGAATTGAAGTTACCTGTGAAAGTGATGATGTCCCTAATGATGAAGAATTACTAATTGAAAAAGTCGATGATGATTTTGAAGCTTTCGCTGATGAAGTCGAAATTGATGAAGAATTAGAAGAACTTACCGCTGTTGTTGAAAGTGAAATTAAAGTAGCTGATTTTGAAGACTTTGTGGCAACTTCACATCAAGCAGATGATCCAGTCAAAATGTACTTGCGTGACATTGGTCAAATTGAGCTTCTTTCTATAACGCAGGAATCAGAATTTGCCAGAACAGTTCAAGAAGGTATTGTGTGCCAAGAAAAAATTGACACTTATGCTAAAATGGGCAAAGAAATATCTGATGATGAAATGCTTGTATTACAAGAGAAGATTGAACAAGGAAATCAAGCACGTGATATTCTAATTGAATCAAATTTACGATTAGTTGTTTCCATTGCTAAACGCTATTTAGGTCGTGGTTTACCATTCTTAGATTTGATTCAAGAAGGTAACATGGGACTTATGAAAGCTGTTTACAAATTTGACCCAACTAAAGGATTCAAGTTCTCGACTTACGCTACTTGGTGGATTCGTCAATCCATTACTAGAGCAATTGCTGATCAAGGTCGTACTATTCGTATTCCTGTTCATATGGTTGAAACAATTAATAAACTAATGCGAATTACGCGTAAACTTACCCAAGAAAAGCGGCGCGAACCTACCCCTGAAGAGATTGCTGCTGAGATGAAAATCTCCGTTGAGAAAGTTCAACAAATTCAGAAGATTGCTCAAGAACCAATTTCATTTGACGCAGCTGTTGGTGAAGAAGATGATTCTAATCTTGGTGATTTTATCGCAGACACTGAAGTTCAAAATCCTTTAGAGTTTACACAGGATCGTATTTTTAGAGAAGAAATTGAAGCTGTATTACAGACATTAACCCCTCGTGAAGAGAAAGTTATTCGTTTGCGTTATGGTCTAGATGATAATCATCCAAGAACACTAGAAGAAGTAGGACGTGAATTTGGGGTAACACGTGAACGAATTCGCCAGATTGAAGCAAAGGCAATACGTCGTTTGCGTCATCCAACTAGATTAAAGAGATTACAACAACATCGAACAAAATAAGCAAAAGTTTTTCTTTTGCTTTTTTAAAATTAGGAGGTAATGATGAATTTATCAATTCGATTACAAGCTGTTTTAACAATGATATCACCTACGGATGTATTAGCAGATGTCGGCTGTGATCATGGTTATTTAAGTAAAGCATGTTTAGAAAAAGGTGTTAACTACATTCAATTAATTGATAATAAAATAGGCCCCCTGAGAGCCGCTGAAAAAAATTTAAATGCATATTTACCTACTCAAACGCTTAAATTTAGTTTAGCGGATGGTTTAACAGAACTTGATGAAGTTGTTGATACAGTAGCTATTTGTGGTATGGGAGGGAACCTTATCGCAAAGATTATTAGTGACTCATATGAAAGAACAAAAAGTTTAAAGAAACTTATATTGCAAGCAAATACCAAAGTTGAATTACTACGT
>CAYJAQ010000009.1:0-36116 GCA_964368275.1 uncultured Staphylococcaceae bacterium | reverse complement strand
TTACTATTACACCTCTATCTTCTAATCCTGAAGGCACAATTAATTATTATTGTGTTAATGATGAGTGTAAGATACTTAATGATAGTATATCTTTAACGTTTAGTAAAGATGGCGTTTATAAAGTTACTGCATATGCTGTTTACCATGATTCTCCGGCACGTACTTGGGATTATATAGTTAGATTAGATAAGACTAAACCCGTTATTGTTTCTGTTACAGGATTAAAAGCTTCATGGATTAATCCTCATGGTTATCCAGTTTTTTCTATTTTAGAAAATGATATATTTGATGAAGGTTCAAAAAACTGCAATGTCTATATATACAATAAAGAATTGTTCCCAACTTGGACTTTGTTTAATAGTTCTCATATTTTTAAGTGGGAAACCCCATCTGGGGTTTATAATTTCCAAGCTTATGCAATTGATTGGGCAGGTAATATTGGAGACATCTATAATTTTACTTTTAAGATAGATGGAGAAGCTCCAACGTGGACAAGTGATAGTGATATTTGGGAATATAAAAAGATTAATAAAGATGGAAATATTCAACATTTTATTACTATTAAGAATATCAGTGATAGTCATTCGGGATTACAAGGAGTAGTAATAACAATCTATAAGAATTATTCCGATAGCGAACCAGTTTTTAGCAGAGGAATATATTTAGACACCTTACCTTATGATGTTGATATTAGTTCTTTAGAAGATGGTAAGTATTTATTCTTAATAGCAGGTTATGACAATTTAGATAATGTTAAATGGAGTGGAGTTCTTTCATTTACGAAAGAAAGTAATATAACAGATTAACAACTTGCTATAAATTAACTAATATAAAATATAATGGGTTTGTCAAAAACTTTGTTGAAAGATTTTAATAAATATAAAGGCCTATATACTCACTTCTGATATGAGTATATAGGCCTTTTTTGCCAGAATAATTGATTAAATTTTTGCTTCTCGTATGATATTTGTCTAGCGATAATATATAACAAATGACGTTTTCTACAAACTCTTATTAATTATTTCAGCAACAGGTGCATAGGTTTTTCGGTGAATTGGCAAGATACCATTATTCAGTAACGCCTGTTTATGTTTTTTCGTTGGATAACCTTTGTTACTTGCTAAGTCATACTCTGGATATTGCTTTGATAAAGCTATCATATAATCATCACGAGCAACTTTTGCCACAATACTCGCACAACTTATTGAGTAATATAACATATCACCTTTGATGTAATCATTTACAGGAATATCAATATCTAGTTTCATTGCATCAGTGATTACTAAATCAGGTTCAACATCTAAGGCTTTAATCGCATTAGTCATCGCCAATTTTGTCGCTTGGTAGATATTGACTTCATCAATAACATCTTCTTCAATAAAAGCGAGACGAACATCAAGTGCTTTTTTCAAGATTTCTTCCTTTAATTCCCGTCTTCTTTTATCCGAGATTAGCTTTGAGTCAGTTACTCCTTCTATGTAACTACGCGGTTTCATGACTATAGCACAGGCAACAACCGGTCCAGCTATGCAGCCCCTTCCAACTTCATCTACGCCAGCAATTTTCTTATAACCCTTTTTACGCAATTCTTTTTCACGTTCAAAATTATTCATGTCAGCACCGATCAAAAGTTATTCGTCCTAAGCGATCGCTTCTTATATCATTTAGTAAAAGGTTAGCTGCTTTTTCTAAGTCTAGCGTCTTATCCCCTCTGATTAAGTGATTATTAACGGCTAACATTTCTAAGATTTTTTCGCTTTCAAAATCATGATCAATATTATATCGTTTATTAATCATATCGGGATAATAAATTTTCAAAAAATCAAGGGCTTTAATAGCTAAATCATCAATATGTAAAATCCCATCTTTTATAGCACCAGTTATTGCGAGGTTAACGCCGGTTATTTCATCAGAAAACTTTGGCCATAAAACACCTGGCGTGTCAAGTAGCTCAAAATCTTGATTAATTCTAATCCATTGTTGTTGCTTGGTTACACCTGGTTTATCGCCAACGACAGCTACTTTTTTTCCAGCCAAAGCATTAATTAAGGTCGACTTACCTACATTAGGTATTCCAATAATCATTGTCTTAATGGGACGGGCCTTTAGACCTCTTTTGGCATCATTCAATCGTTTTTCTTTCATAGCCTCTTCCACAATTTGGGTCGTAGCTTTAACGGTTTTATGATCTTTTGTATCGACAGCGATAATCATCTTACCACTTGCACGGTAATAATTTACCCATTTATTTGTTTCACTAGGATCAGCTTTATCACTTTTTGTCATAATGTATACTAAACGTTTGTTATGAAAGCTCTCTTGAACAATGGGATTAAGCGATGAAACAGGAATACGGGCATCTAGCAAAACGATGATTACATCAACTAGTTTAGCTTTTTCCTGCATCTCACGAATTGCTTTCGCCATATGGCCGGGATACCATTGTATCATATCTTCACCTCTTAACTCTTATTTTCCATTTGTTGATACTATTTTTCCAATTAAATCTTCCTCATGAATCAAACCAATGCGTCTGCTATCATAGCTAACGTAGCGATGATCGCCAAGTACAAAGTAATATCCTTCTGGAATTATGCTTTTTCCATTAACTCTTTCACAATTTTTCTTTGTGCCATTATCATAATCAAAACACTTTTCATACCAATTAAAACTATCAGTAACACCATTACCATTATATGTCATATATTCACGTTTTTTTAGTTCATCGGCTGAAAAGAATTCTTCAGCAACTACTTTACCATTTACATACAATTCTGTTATTTGCTTAGCACCATTATAGACATAATTAATCTCATCGCCAGGCATACCAATAATTCGTTTTAAATATAAGCTATCTTCTCTAACACCATATTTCTCCATTTCGACCTTAATTACAACAACATCAAAACGGTCATAGTTTTGCTTATAGACCATCAGTAATTGATTTCCTTCATAATAATTAGGTTCCATCGATGTTCCTTTAACTACCGTAAAGGTAAATAAGAACGTAAAGCAGAAAGTAGCAATTGTTACGCAAAGTGGCAATAATACTAACCAGTCTAAAATATCATGAAAGGTTTCTTTAACTTTAAACTTGATTGGTAGTTTAACCTTTAATAGTATCAATAAAAAGATTACTAGGCCAATTGCTGTAACTCCAAAGGCAAAATACATAACAAATTTAGTATAAGTGTAAGCAACAGGTGAGGCAATTTCACCAGTTAAATCCTTAAAACGATTAAAAGCAAGGCAAATAAGATAGACGATTGAACTAATTAAAAATTCTAAAAAAATAACTTTTAATCGGCGGTTAATCTTCTTATCTTTTGCCTCATGGATAAGTTGTTCTTCTACTCCATCAGGTAGTACTTCAGGTTGAATATCTTCCGGGTTTTCTTCAAGTAAATCTTCCGAAACTTCATCAGTTGTTTCACTTTCGGAAAATTCGTTATCATCATCTGGTATTTCAGCAACTTTTTGATCAACCTCGGTCACTTCTTCTTTAATATCTTGATCATCACTTAGATAATTATCTTTTTGAATATTATCATTTAGATGCATAAATGCACCTCCTATCGATTTAGTAATATTTCTTCTAATTCGCTTTCGCCAACTAGTACTTCACGTTGCTTGCCTTTAACGGTTGAACTAACAACCCCTAATTGTTCAAGTTTTGCAAAAATACGATTAGCTCTGTTAAAACTAATATTAAAGACTTGCATTAGGCGATTGACTGAGGCAACTTCCATTTGAACTACATAACGAGCTATCTCGTCAAACTTCTCATCTTCATCAACACCACCACTATCATAGCTAGTACCTTTTTCTTCTAGTTCTGTTTCATCAATTAGATAATCTACCATATCTTGATCACGCAAGAAATTAGTAATCTTCGTTAATTCACCATAACTTAAGAATGCACCTTGTAGGCGACGTTCACCGGTAGTGTCAACATATAGCATATCACCATTAGCAAGCAACTTCTCAGCGCCGCCATGATCAATAATAGTATTGGAATCAGTGAACGATGCAACCCGAAAGGCCACTCTAATCGGAATATTATTTTTAATGCTACCGCGAATAATATCAGTTGAAGGTCGTTGAGTAGCAACAATTAAATGAATACCAGCTGCTCGAGCTTTCGCAGTAATTCTTTGAATATTACCTTCTACTTCTGAGGCTGCTACGCTCATTAAATCGGCTAACTCATCAATGACAATAACGATTAATGGCATAGGTGGTTCACCACGTTCTTCCATCACTTCATTATAACTTTGAATATCACGTGTATGTGAAATTTTAAAAACGGTAAAGCGCTTGTCCATTTCTTCAGCTACCCAACGAAGAGCAGCGCTTGCTTTTTTCGGATCTGTAATTACCGGAAGCGCTAGATGAGGAATATCATCATAACATGATAATTCAACCATCTTCGGGTCAATTAGGATTAAACGTAATCTTTCCGGAGCATTCCGGTATAATAAGCTTGTTATCATGGAGTGAATGCAAATACTTTTACCACTGCCAGTAGTACCAGCAATTAAACCGTGTGGCATTTTAGCAATGTCAACATAAACCTCTGAACCATTTATATCTAAGCCCAATGCAACTAACAAGGGTTGCTCAGCTTTTGTAAACTTAGGATTATCTAGTAGATTCCCTAGGGGAACAAAGCTACGTTTTAGATTAGGAATCTCAATCCCCGCATAATTCTTGCCCGGTATTGGGTCTTGTAAACGAATTGAAGTCGCTGAAAGCTTTAATAATAAGTCTTTCTCAAGTCCTCTAATCTTATGAACATTAGTACCTGGTTTAATAGATACGAGAAACTGCGTTACTGAAGGCCCTTCTATCCAACTAGCAACTTCAGCACCATAGCCAAATTCGACAAAAGTTTGATTAATGATCTCTGCTTGTTGCTTGGCCCATTCATAACTTTGATCAGTTTTGATAGCTTCTTTTTTTAGTAAGTTATACGGAGGAAATTGATAGCGAGAACGGCGACGATGTTTCGGTACTTGCTTCTTTGGTTCTTCAACTTTTGGTGAAACCTGTGGTTTTTCATAAACGATTTTTTCCGGTTCTTCAACAACTATTTTGCTTTCTTCTGCGAAATCATCGCTAGTAGTTTCCTCATAAAAAATTACATTACTAGGGACAGTAGGTTTCTTGCACACATTGATCATCTCTTGAGGAGCAATCATTTCATCAGTATTATCAACTAGTTCTTCGGTCTCAACCCATTCAGGTCGTTTACTAGTTTTAGGACGATCTTTTAGGGTTCCCGTCTCTAATATTTCACGATATTTGTCATTATCAAAAACGCCATATTCCTCATAATCTTCACCATACTTGCGCTTCATTTCGGTTGGCGATGGCATCCTTTTTCCGCTTAACCCTTCATAGCGCTTACGGCCACTTACAGAAGACTCTTCTGCTGGGGCTAACTTATTCTTTTGAGGACCCATAATTGGCGAAATAAAAACATCAGGTGATTTAAATCGCTCTGGTTTTTCCTCAATAACATTTTCATTATTACTAGGGGTTGTTTCTTTATTGCTATCTTCGATGCTAGCAATGTAAAACTCTCTTTTCTTTTCTGCACTCATATCTTTGTACCTCTTCTTTAATATTGTACTACATAATTGAAGATTTTGCAAATGAAAAATGATTTATCTTTTCATTTGAATGTTTTTATAAAAATTACCCCATTTTTCGCCATTTTATGTTATAATAGGCAAAATGAGGTTTACTATGGAAAAGTACTTAATTATTATTGATTTAGACGGAACACTAATGTTAGACTTTAGTCACTATGACGAAGCAGCCGTTGAATACTTACGCAAGCTGAAAGCAGCTGGTCATATTATCATGATTGCAACCGGTCGGCCATTACGCTCTAGTTATTTTGTCTACGAAGCATTAGGTTTAGATACTCCAATTGTAAATTATAATGGTGCTCTTATTACTAACCCAACAGATGATGCTTATCCTCAAACTGATTTGAGGGTTGATCGGCATCAATTAGCTGCTATTTTTGATTATGCTGGTGATGACCTAATTAATGTTTTTGGTGAAATTCATGATGATATCTATGTTCTTGATTATAACGCGGAAATTCACGATTTTCTCCATACCGATGGTGGTGTTCTTTATGAAGGACCTCTCCAAGAAACCTTACCAGATAACCCAAATGGTTGCTTAATGTTTGTCAAGAATAGTTCGATTGAACGTATTCAAAAGTATGTTGAGGACAACTTTTCTACCGATCTGCTTTCCCGTTATTGGAGTGCCGGGATTTACCACATTGTTGAAATTTACAACAAGAATGTTAACAAAGGGGCTGGCTTACAAGAAGCGATGAACTATTATCACATTGACCGTAAGCACACAATTGCCATTGGTGATGGTCATAATGATATTGAAATGTTGGCATTAGCTGGTACCGCCGTCGCCATGGCTAATTCCCACCCGATGTTACTAGAACACGCCGATATCATAACTACAAGTTTTGATGATCATGGGGTCTTAAAATTTTTAAAATCATTTTTTGAAACTAAAAACCACTAACAATAGTGGTTTTTTATTTGCAATCGAAATTATTATTTTCCTATATTATAGAGTTCATCAAACCCAGCAATTAGTACATCACGAACTAACGTGTCACTAACATTTACTGCACCAGCACTAAAATACTTAGCCGAGTATACGCCATAAGCCACATAATCAATAACCGAAACAATATATTCTTCATTGTCATTGAAATCATTTGGATTGAAGCCATCATTAAAATAAAGGTATGAACTATTTTCGCGATACATCGCCTTGATATTGGCACCCGTTACCACAGCATTTAAGACATAGTCATCAAATGGAATAACTTTGTACATATTCTTCTGATAGATGGCGCCTGCACCTAAATCAGTCCGAATGCAACCAGTATTGATAACCGCTACATCACTATTAAATTGCTTTTTTATTGCATTTACCGTTATTTTACCTAGTTCACTGCGATTAAGGCCAGCACTAGTGCTACCAATATAGTTATCTCCCCCACTAATTTTAGTCTTATAATCAGCAACAAGGGCGCGAATTTTATTAGTATATTCTGAAGAATGATAATCTTTATTAGGATATAAATGGCTAATAACAGCATTTACTAACTGTTCATCTATGAAGTTAAATTTCATTATTCCAACACTGCCATTATAAGCTGTACTTTGAACAACCGGAATTTTGTAATTATCATATCTTGTTAAGTATTCAGAAATATGTTGGTGAGTGTGACCACAGATAATACCATCAATGCGCATATCACCAGTAAGTTCGCTGTATTCTTCGTTGGCTGGTTCATAATAATTATGGGTAGATACCAAAACCAAATCACAGTTTTCCTCTTGGCGCAACTTTAAACTATATTTTTTAACTATTGGTAAAGTATCTAGAAACTCATAATTAGCAACTTTATCAGCCGAAATTGATGATTCTAACGTTTCACCAATTACGCCAATGATACCAACTTTATAGCCTTGATATTCTACAATTGTATATGGTTCAGTCCAATCCAGCATTTGATTAGTTCTTTTATCAATAATATTCGCTGCTAAAAAAGGGAAATTTGCTTCACCATTTGTTACATCTCCATCAGCAAAGCGAGCAACCTTCTCAATGCCCCAGTCAAACTCATGATTACCAATAACAAAACAATCAAAAGAAAGAATATTTAAAGCATCAATCATCACCTGACCATAGGTGGCATACGACTCATATGATCCTTGAAGAATATCTCCATTTGCTATTCTTATATTATTGTCATTAAATATCGAAACAAACTCAGTCATGCCAATGAATCCGTCTTCACTATAAAACATTCCATGGTTATCATTAGTCTGAAGCACATTAATTGAGAAATCCTTTGGCTTTTGAGAAAAACCAGGATCGTATATTACTTCATTGCTAAAGAAACTTGAATCAACAAGAGCATTTTTATTAATTGCTCGTATTTTGACCTTGTACGCACCAATATGGCGATCTGTTAGGATATATCCTATTTCCTTAACTGTATCAACTAACTGACCATTAATATAGATTTCACAATGGCTTGCATTATCAATTACATCCCATGATAAGATATTATCGACTAACTCAATCTTTGGTGTTGCTAGTCTGTGCTCGTTCGTACCATTTTCTATGTTAAATTCGCAAGAAACTAATAGCCATAAGCAAAAAGATATAATGGTTATATAAAAAAACTTCTTCATTTGGTACTCCTATTTTGGTTAATTATAGCACATTTTTCCCCAAAAGTAAAGACTAACACCTAGCAATTGCCAAACCGATATTGTGATACTTACCTTTGCTATTTGTTTAAAAATAGTGTATAATAGGTGTGGTGAATAAAATGAAGAAAGATAAAATTATTACAATATCATTTATAGCATTTGAAGTTATTATTTTTATTCTTTTAACTTGCTTTGCAAAATATATTTCAACGCGGTGGTTCAGTTATAGTGCTATCGTTATTTGCTTTTTATATGCCTTATATTACATTAATCGCTCTAATGACCATCTAATACTTGTAGTTGCATTATTCTTAACACTTCTCTCTGATACTTGCCTAATAGCAATTGGAAACTGGCGTACACTCGGAATGATCTTTTTCAACTTTGTACAAATTGCTTATGCCCTGCGTTTTTATCAAACTTATAAACATGAGATAAAAAGAAAAAGTTACTTAAGCGTCTACATCTTTGCTAATGTCATGGCTCAGATTATTGCCTATACTGTCATCAAAGATAGTTATGACCTATTAGTGTTCCTCTCAGTCAGTTATGGCGTAAATATTATCATCAATTGCATTTTTGCATGGGTAAAAAGGCGCACCAATTTGTTAATGCCAATTGCTTTTTCACTGTTTATTCTATGTGACATTATGGTTATGTTAGGTAACGCTGAAGGTTACTTAGTCATTAGTGAAACTGGTCTTATTGCAAAACTATTAGCGCTGCCATTTGATCTAGCTTGGCTTTTCTATCTTCCATCACAAGTAATCATGTGTCTTACGACAAGCGACTTAAAGGCGAAATTATCATAAATTGCATAAAAATAAGAGCTCAAACGAGCTCTTTTATTTTAGCAAAATCAGCTAAAAATTCATCGCATTTAGCCTCATCTGTCAACCAGGAAGTGACCAGACGAATAACTGTAACTTTTTCGCCAGTTTCCCAAATCTCAAAGTCATATAACTCATGCAAAGCTTTTAACTCATCGTTAGTTACTTCAATAAATATTTGATTGGTTACTGGCAAATACTTATGTTTGGCACCTAATTTGTCAAGACCAACGGCTAATATTTTCGCCATATCGTTAGCGTGTTTGCCATTTTGTAAATATAAACCAGTTGTCAAAATTGTTAAAAACATCTGGCTTACCACAAATGTTTTAGCAAGCATTGCACCCCGATTTTTTAAGTGATAAGCAAAGTCTTCTTTTAATTGTTTATTTTTAATTACTAGTAATTCACCATATGGTAAACCATTTTTAGTACCCCCTATGTAAAAAGCATCACTATATTTTGCAAGTTCTTGCCAAGTTAATCCTGTAGAATCCATTGCAACTGCCAAACGAGCTCCATCAACATACAATAGTAATTGCTGTTTTTGGCAAGTTTCATACAGTTTGCATAGTTCTTCCTTAGTATATACGGTTCCAATCTCTGTAGAATTGGAAATATATACAAGATGGGGTTTTACCACATGACAATCTGTGCAGTTTTTCACAACCTCTTCAATGTCCTTTGGTTGAAGTTTTCCTTCACTACCTTCTACAGTAATAATTTTGTGACCAGTTCCTTCAACAGCACCTGTTTCATGAACATTGATATGGCCGCTTTTTACAGAAATTACCGCTTCGTAACTTTTTAGTGCTTTTGATATCAACACTAAATTAGTTTGGGTACCACCACTATTTATAAATATTTCCACATTAGCGCCCGTTAACTCACGCATCATGTTTTCTAAACGCTTAGTTATTTCATCAAAACCATATCCAACATATTGCTGACCAACTATGCTTAATAAAGACTTTAATACTTCCGGATGTCCTACATCCCCATAATCATTTCTAAAACTATATTTCATTTTTACCTCACGTCATCAATTATTTGTTACTCATTTTTCCTAAAGCTGATTGTTTTTTATTTTGTAGAATATCATATGACTTCTTACTTAATTCAAGGTAAACAATGCCATCACTAGGATACATGGCAATACCACTACTAAAGGAAACTTCAATGCTGCTATATTTACGGGATAGTTTTACATTTTCGCGAAGAATATTTCTAGCTTCTTCAAGCAGCTTTTCAGCATCCTCTAAACCTATTTTCGAACATATAATGAAATTATCTCCACTATATCTAGCAATAATTGTATCACGTGCAAAAGTTTTTTTCAAAGCTTTTGCTGTTTCAATTAATATTATGTTTCCAATATTATAGCCTAGACTATCATTAATGTTTTCAAAGTTATCAATGTCAATATTGATAATAGCAATCTCATGATTACTATTGGTGGGCTCTGAACTAAGCAAATCATAGATTTTGCGTTCACCCATAGTTGTATTTAGGACACCCGTCAGTTCATCACAGGTAATTCTTCTGCTTTGGACACTAAAATAAATAATGTAAAGAGCAACTACATAGCTTGAATTAATTAATAAATATTCACTATGTCTTAACTGAAAAATTGTAGTAACGAATATCAAAAGTGGGCAAATTAGTAATACTAGCCAAAAGCTACTATTGGGAAAATTCTCACGATAGATTATCGTAATTGCAATAAACATCAAGCCATAAAAGAAAATTAGGATTATCAAAATATACCAAAGTATTCCAAAGACAAACCCTTTTTCAGTAATACTGAATACAGCATTCGTCCAAGGACTCGATAGCGTTGCAATGAAAAACAAAACAAATGGTAACATCATAACACCATAAGTAATTCGGTTTTTCGAAGTTCTGTTGGGAAATATGTTTATAAACAGATAGGAAAAATAGGCAATAGCAATAGACAATTGGGAAATAAAGAAAATCATCTGAGATGCATGTAATAATATAATATTACAGCTCGACGTCATTCGACAAATATATGCACCAATATCAATAACAAGAATAATAATAGTTACTAATATCAATCTTCTAAAATATCTATCACGCTTTAGCTTGGAATTATTGACATACAACAAATAAATAAGCAGCATACTAGCTAATATTATTGAAATTATATTCGTTTCAAAATGCATCATATTGGTTTATTTTCTTTACTAAGATAACTAGCAATAGTAGTTATCATATGTTTTGTATCAATTGGTTTAGCAATATGATTATTCATTCCCGATGCTAATGACATGGCTATATCATTTTGTGATGCATTTGCTGACATGGCGATAATAGGTATTGACACAGCTCTTGGATGATCTAGATTTCTAATGGTTGTAGTCGCTTCATAGCCATTCATTCGTGGCATCTGAATATCCATTAGAATCATATCATAATAATCGATATCTTTTTCCATAAACTGTTCGACTGCACATTTGCCATCTACGGCGATATCTACAGTAAAACCATACATTGATAAGATTTCTTCAACAATTTCCGCATTTAATCTATTATCTTCAGCAAGCAATATTCGCATTCCCGTAAAATCATAATCGACTTTTCCGGGTATTGGCACTTGGTTATTAGTAGTTAATGAGTCAGCTAGATCTTCAGCAAGTGTTTCAAAAAGCATCTCAATTGTGAATGTCGAGCCTACTCCAGGTGTACTATCAATCGCCATGCTGCCATCCATCATTGCTAGTAGATTCTTACTAATCGCAACACCTAAACCGGTTCCCCCAAATTGCTTCGTAGTCATTACTCTTTCTTGCTCAAATGCACCACCTAAACGTTCAATAAAAGCAGGACTCATGCCAATTCCCGTATCAATAATTAGGAATTTAACATGCAAATTAGCATTTATAAAACCATCAGTAATCACTTTTAGTTTAACTTCGCCACCTTCTGGCGTAAACTTAGTTGCATTAGATAATAAATTCATTAGAATTTGACTAAGTCTAACACTATCTCCCTTTACTTTTTGACTAATATCACCAACTATTTCTATCTTAAAATCTAGTCCTTTATTTAAGCAAATATCATGATAAGTTGCGGAAATATCATTAACTAATGTCAAAATAGACATTGGTTCCTTTTTTATCTTTACATTGCCACTTTCTAGAGCTGAGATGTCAAGAACATCATTTACGATAGCCAATAGGTGTTGTGATGAATACTCAATTTTGCCTAGGCAGTCTAACACCTTATCAGTATTATAACAGTTATTGCGAATTATTTCTAAGAAGCCAATAATTGCATTTAATGGTGTTCTAATCTCATGTGACATTTTTGACATAAATAGTGCCTTGGCTTTATTGGCTCTTTCCGCAATTATCAAAGCTTCTTTTAGTATCGTGTTTTTCTCTGCTTCTTTGTTCTTTACATCGTTAATATCATTTTTAAATAACATTACCGAACAAGGGTGTTCATGGTCAACAATCATACCACGAAGTGCGCAATAGTACCAGTGATAATTACCATCACTAGTTTGATAACGGCACTCGAAAGATATCGTTCGGTCAGTATTAACCAGTTCACGTAAAGCATCAGGATTCATTTTTATACTATATTCTTCTCTATCATCTTCATGAATCACATTTTGAATTAGATTAGCAATGTGTAATGATGTTTTATTGTTCGAAACTGATTTAACCAAATGATCGTTAACAAACACATAATGATAGTAAACATCATTAGCTAAATCAATCTCATATATCTCACCATATGAATCACTAACAATGGCTGCAAAATTAGCTGATTGATTTAGATAAAGTGATTCTTTTTGGCGTTTTTGACGAATGCTAATATAAATAACAATTATGGCTGTTAAGACTACTATTGAGACCATTACGATCAGTATCTCTTCAGGATAATTGTAGATTAAATATTTAAAGGAAAAGGCGGGTTGATCATACTCTATCTGCTTTTGAACAATAGCATCTATTTCTGAACTAGACATACTGTTTATGCATTTGTTAACAATAGACATTAGTTCTAATTCGGCATTTTGTTTTATCGCAACGCACCACTTTTTTGAGAAATCAAATGTCACACTAGCATAAAAAGATTTTGTTAAATCTTGAGCAACAATTCGCTCAGCCGAATAGGAATTAAGAATTGTCCTTTTGGCAATTCCTGAGCTAACTGCTTCAATACATTCTTCGTAATTATCACAATAATAGATTAATTCACTCGGAAGAGCCGTATTAATGTAAATATTCGTAAAAGTAGTATTAGAAACAGTTGCTATTTCATACTTAGCCTTAGGATTATCCTTATTATAAAGAAAACTATATGTCGACGTGTAATATGGTAGTGATAACTTTAATCCATTTTTTTCGGCTAAATACATATCGTCATATTGGCGGGCTATCATGTCATATTCGCCATTTTTTTTGTATTCTATGTATTCCGAGTTATTTTCAAAGTAAATTAAGTTAACATCTATATCAATAGGTTCTAACATTTTAAGAATCAGTTGTGGTAAGATACCATCCACTTTGCCATTACGATTTGTACAAATTGGTTCGACGTTAGGTGGTACTAAAACATTTAAAACTTCTTTATTCAAGGCATATTCTTTTTCTGTCACTGATAAGACAACATTACTATTTTTTCTATTTCCATAGTATTTTTCATAAAGATTAATCTTAAAAGTTGGTGAGTCAACTGCTAGTTTTTGGAGTGATAAATTAATCGCATTTATTAAATTATCGGTTCTTTTATTGCTTGTAATAATGTAGTAAGGTTCGGGCTGAAATTCAGCAATAGTTCTTTCACCCTCATGCAATCGCAGATTACTACTTAATACCGCATCTACAACTCCCTTTTCTAAATCTCTTTCAAGTTCATTTGAACTTAAGTACGTGCGAAGTGTTATTATGTCCTCTTTTGTTAGATTATGATTCTTCAAATACGCATCTACATCATCATCATAAACAATAGGGCAGATATTCATTTCATTAACATATTCAATGAATAAATCATTACGGCTATTTTCCTTTATAACCCCAACTGTCATCCCTGGAAAATGTTCATAATCATTCATTATGTACTTTTGATTAGAATCTAGAACATTAAGAATAATTGTTTTAGTCCCCATATCAAAATTTGAAAATGTAAATTTATCTGCTCGTTCATCTGTATACGAAGCAGAAGTTAAAATGTCAATGCGCTCCTCCTCTTTTATTGGATGCTCTACTCCATCTATAACTTCAACACCATCAAGCAGTTCTAAGCAACGTTCCCAATCACAGTTAACATATTCATATTTCCAGTTATTATAATTGGCAATTGCTTGAAGATAATCATACCCATAACCACTTCTTCCCACTACTTCTATTTCACCATTTGGCAGTTCATCATACTCTACATCGTGATAGTTATCCATTAAAAAATAGCCAACGCGTACTATCTTGTAGTCAGCATTGGCATGGCAAGTTAAAAAAGACATCGATGTCAAAGTCACGATAAGAAAAAATGATATAAAAGTTTTTCTGATAGCTAACATATTATTCACTTATTCTCCTATAAGTATAATACAATAAAAAGATTATATTGTCAAATTAATTAAAAAAAGTTCGCTATATAAAGAAAAAATAGCAGTACAACTGCTATTAGAAACTAACTTCCGAGTTTGATTCAGTATTTATCTGCTTTCCATATTCGCCATACTTAATTGACTCATAGAAGTTAGCCATTGTTGCTGAACGATATGGTCCTACCCACAATATCTCTAAAATACCGAATGTTAACACTGATAAAATACCCCAACCGATAAACGATAGTAGTAAAACAAAATAACGCCATTTTTTGCCTTGCATAATGCGCATACTTTCCTTAATAGCTTCATTACCAGACATTTCAGGATTATCATTGATAACATAAGGTGCCATTGAATATGAACAAGCCTTTATTATACCTGGAACAATAAGTAACAATGACCATAAGAAAGTGAATAACCACACTAACAGCCCCATAACTAATGTATTACCAAAGTTAGTAAAACCACTAAATAAATCAACGAATTTCCCCTTCATTCCCCTTGATATATTCAAAAAGAATAGTGTACTACCAGCTGCTAAAGGTCCCATAATTAAAATAGATAAACCGAAAAAATAGCTAGCTACAAAAATTAAAGCATTCATAGTTAATAATACTAAAATAGAAAACCCATAGTTTTCACCTACTTGTGCTTTCGCTCTTGTTTTTAATTCCTTAAAACTCATAATTTCCTCCAAATTATTTTTTAAATTTTTCTTGATAGCGTTGTAATGCTTCATTAATTGTGATTAATGCCTCTAGACGACCATGTATTTCTAACACCTCAACATCTTTTTTTTCCAACTGTTTATACACTTGCAAAAAATGCCGCAACTCTTCAATAATATGTCTAGGTAATTCCGAAATATCTTGATAACAATTATAGGCGGGGTCTTTAAACGGAATGGCCACAATTTTTTCGTCCATTGCATCAATATCAATCATTTTAACAACCCCAATCGGATAACAGCGTACTAGGCTTAACTTATCAATTGGTTCACTACAGAAGATAAAAACATCAAGCGGGTCATCATCACCGGCATATGTCAAGGGGATAAAACCATAGTTCATTGGATAATGCGTGCTCGTGTAAAGCACACGGTCAAGAATTATCATGCCCGTTTCTTTATCTAATTCGTATTTATTCTTACTGCCTTTTTCAATTTCTACACATGCGACAAAATCATTGCTCGTTACTCGACTAGGATTAATATCACGCCAAATGTTCATAGATACCTCCGTATCTATTATATCATATTTTCATTATTAATATAATAAAAAGCATAAAAAGAGTAATCTCTTCTTATGCTAAAAAGCAATTATAAAATCCTAGTAATTTTCTTTTCTTACTTCAAAATAACTCTTAGGATGTTTGCAAACTGGGCAAAGTTCAGGAGCCTTAACGCCCATAACTAAATGACCACAATTACGGCATTCCCACATTGTTTGTTCACCTTTTTCAAATACTTGTTGCATTTCAACATTCTTCAATAAAGCACGATATCTGTCTTCATGGGCTTTTTCAATCTTAGCAACCGCACGGAATTGGAATGCAAGTGCAGCAAATCCTTCTTCTTCAGCTTCTTTTGCGAAAGTTTCATACATATCAGTCCATTCATAGTTTTCGCCTTCAGCAGCATGTAATAGGTTTTCAGATGTAGTTCCTAATTCACCTAATGCCTTAAACCATAATTTTGCATGTTCTTTTTCATTTTCAGCAGTTTGATTAAAAATAGCAGCGATTTGTTCGTAACCTTCTTTTTTAGCAACGCTAGCAAAATATGTGTATTTATTTCTAGCTTGACTTTCACCAGCAAATGCTGCCATTAAATTTTGTTCTGTTTTTGATCCTTTTAATTCCATTATTCTTTACTCCTTCTTCTTTCTGTTGCTATCGCCCGTAGCGTCAGTAATCATTAATTTGTAGCAACACCAAACTAACAATTTTTCATTTATTTTTTACTTTGATATCCATAATCCATGCAAATTGCAATACGCATATGCATTTACTACTTCATCACCATCAGTAAGTTCAAAACTTGCAAATGGCAAATCATTTGGTGATAATATTTTGCGTTGACGCCCTTGTTTAGTCTCCAAAGCAATCCATTTGATGTAATGAGCATCAGTCATCGGATGCATTACCTCTCCTACTGTTACCTCAACATGACCTCCTACTGTTTTAATGAAAGGCACATGTTTCTCTTGAGCAGCGTCAGTAGATGATGGTACTAATTCAACCATCGGTTCGCCACAACACATAACTTTTACACCTGATGATTCAACGTAGCCAATAATGTTTCCACAATGTTTACAAATAAAAAATTTCATATTTTCCTCCTTATTTTCAATTATTTTGATTACAGTTTGGGCAAAGTCCTTCAATTAATAAGTCAACATTACTTATTCTTATATTTTGATCTTTTGCAAAATCAGTAATTACTTGATTTAAATCAATTATTTCAATATCTGATAGTCCTTGCCGTTATCAGGGCATTTAAAATAGGACATATTTTCTACCAGACCGATAATGGGGATATTCATCATCTCAGCCACAAATATTCTTTGAACCATATTGTTACTAACTAAGTAATTTAAATTACGATATGTAGTAGCAATGTTTATGGTCGGAATAATAGCCCGAGCACGCAACATAATTGTTTCAGCTGTTGGATGATCATAGCTATCTTTTACTACTTGATAGATAACATCGCGTTGATTAGAATGTCGCATCTTTCCTCCTAAGTGATAATGATTATCACTATTATTAGTATAACATATTTTTAAAAAATGTCAAGTAAAAGCATTACAAAAATTAAAAAAAGTATCTCATCAGAGATACTAATCTATTTAAGCTGCATTTTGATAGTTAGTTCATTATTAACAAGCATTACATCAGCGATACTACCTGTAATTAGGGGCATAGTCGGAGGAAGATGACCTAAATCAGCATCAAAGATAATTGGCACATTATATTTCTTTAATACAGCAAGACAAGCTTCAAAGCGGTCCATACCTAGCATCGAATCCATTGCGCTTAATGGACGGCCAAAGATAAAGCCTTTAGCATTTTTAAACCAACCAGCTAAATCTAATTGAAAAATTGCCCTTCTTATCGCCATTGGATTTAGATCACACGCTTCAATAAACCAAACGATACCATCTTTTTCATATTTACTTACAAAATTTGCTACCATATCAAATGGTGTTCCCAAAAACTGAACTAATACATCCAGGCATCCTCCTAGTAATCGTCCCTTAAAAGTTAGATGATTATTGGGATAACCAGTCAATATTGTATCTTCCGTTAAATTAAGTGGAGCAAGCGGATTTTCAGCAGTAACTAGCGATTCTTTTTCCCATTTAGGGTAATTCTTAATGCTAAACTTTTCACCCGTTAACACGCACCATGCATCTTCTTTGGAAGCATGCCATGGCAAAACACCAAAACTCGGGAAACAAGGTCCATAAATTGAAGCAACATCACAAATAGTTGGTAATAGGAAAGTCAAATTGGTGTTATCAGAAAAACCCATATACCATTTAGGATTATTTCTAATGATTGAAAAATCAACATATGGTAGTATTTCTACCATTAACTCACCACCACCTACTGAGATAACAGCATCAGTATTATTATCACTAAAACTTTCATTTATTTCAGCAGCACATATCTCAGGTGTATTGCTCCGACCAATAGCGTCATTTCTTAAAGCGTTAGGCCCATATTTTATCTTTACTCCTTTTTCACTAATATAATTAGCTGCACTTCTCAATTTACTAATGTATGGTTCTGTTGAGCAACCAAACGATGGAGCAACAAGGGTAATAGTACTTTTATTATTAATAAACTTCGGATATATCATTTTTCCCTCCAATAATAAAGCGCCCTATACATCTATTTTATGACGTTTAAGGGCGCATAATATTTACAATCTTTTCGTCAATACTTCAAAGCCATCAGCATCAAAACCTTCATGGGCATATAACTGTTTAGCTACTGTATTTGTAGTAACAACTTCTAGCGTAATAGATACTGCTTTCCCACGGAATTCATCTTCTAACCATTCTAAAAATTGTTTGCCATAACCATGATGGCGATGCATTGGATTAACATATAACTCATCAAGTATAATAACATTACCACCGTCTTCGTTACACCAATAAGATGTAACTAATGCATAACCCGCTGGTTCTGTGTCTTCATCACCGTAGATAAAATAACCCCATAAATTTTCATGTTGATGCATTAAATAGTTGAAGGTCGTTTCAGCAATTTTTTCATCATAGGAACGCGCCGTTGCACCTGCACTATAGAACTCTTTACAAAGCTTAAAAAATAGTTGTTTATCATTTTCCGATATATTTTTTATAATCATTTTCTCTTCCTCTAGTATTTCTAACATTGTATCACAAAATGATGACTATTACAATTAAATAATCTTAAATAATTAACGTTTACCTTTATCATATGGTTGTCCTTCAGCTTTAGGAGCACGGGATTTTTTTGATGTAAATGCTAGTACGACAAGGGTAATCACGTATGGCAATACCCGATATATATGGCTGCTAATATTAAGCATTTTTAAAGCATAAATTCCATCGCCATTAAAATCTATATACGCATAACCTACTGATATACACTTTAATGCTCCAAATAGTAGTGCCGCAGCAGCAATATTTAAAGGTTTCCAGTTGCCAAAAATCATAACTGCTAGTGCTAAAAACCCTAAACCTGCAACTTCTCCTGTTGATGCACAACCAGCAGCTGATAATGCATATATGAATCCGCCAAAACCAGCTAACATACCTGAAATAGTTGTTCCTAAGTAGCGCATTTTATACACGTTAACACCCATGGAATCAGCTGCTTGTGGATGTTCACCACAAGAACGAAGTCGTAAGCCAAATTTAGTTTTATATAGTACGATTGACAAAACTACAAAGATAATAATAGCATAAAAAGATGTAGGATATACTTTATTTAGAAATATATTTACAATATTACTCGTTGAGCCTTGCAAACCAAAATCTTTTGAGAAAAGCATAAATAGTTCAGCAGAATTATATTTTGAATCAATTGTTAAAGTATTTTGTTGAGATATTAATTGAATTAAAAACAAAACAATTGCTGGTGCAAGTAGATTTAAGGCTGTTCCACCAATAGTTTGATCAGCTTTTAAATTAACAGAAGCAAACGCCAATAGTAGTGAGAAAAGTCCTCCACCAATTACCGCTGCCAGTACTGCTATTATTAATACTAATTGACCTGTACTAGGTGACATACCAATTTTCATCATAATACGAACAGCTAAAACACCAATGAAAGCACCAAAAATCATCATACCTTCTAGAGCAATGTTAATAATTCCGCTACGCTCTGCAAATACACCAGCTAGGGCAACTATCAGCAGCGGAATTGCAAATACTAAAGTTTGTTGAACAAAATATACCATTATTCGTCCACCTCCTTATTTGCTTCTGTAGCAGTTACTAGTGTTTCTTCACTGTCATTATCAATTATATTTTCACTTAGTAATTCTTTCTTAGCTTTCTTTCGCTTAATAGCCCCACTCAATATCTGTTTTATCAACAAAGAGAAAGCACTAAAATATACGATAATAGCAGCAATTATACTGGTTATGTATTCATTATAACTTGTCATATATTTAAGTTGCATACCAGCTACATCTAAATATGCCATAAAGCAAGCTGAGAAAACTACCCCTATTGGATTATTCGTCGCAAGTAGGGCAACTGGAATTCCATTAAAACCAATTGCGGGAAGTGATTGATATGTTTCCCAATAGAACTCTGTATTTCCGGAAAGGTAATACAAAGAGGCTCCTGCTCCTGCTAAAGCACCAGCAATTACCATTGAGAGTACAATATTCTTTCTTTCATTAATACCAGCATATTTCGCAGCATTACGATTACTTCCACAAGCTTTTAGTTCATATCCAAATGTTGTTTTATTTAAAATGATGAAGATTATTATCGCAATAACAATAGCAATAATAATACCACCATTTACTTGTGAACCTTCAAAGAGGTAATCAAGACCAAGCTTACTTGTCGCTACATTATTTTGCGTAGTTTTAAATACGTATGAACCATTTTTGGTAGCACTAGGGTCTAGCAACATTTTAAATGGGCCAGTAGTTTTATCAAATAATGCGGTAACAATGTTCGCAGCAATCCAGTTTGTCATGATACACGTTATTACCTCATTAACATTGAGATATGCCTTAAATAGGCCTGGTATACTACCCCAAAGTGCACCTGCTAAGATACCTCCTAAAAAGGCAATCAACCAGACAAAGAAAGCAGGAACAGCTGTTGTAGGAATAATCAATGCAAGTATTAAGGTAGCAGCAGTACCCATTAAGTATTGACCTGGTGTACCTATATTAAATAGTCCTGTCTTAAAGGCAAGTGCTACTGATAAACCGGTAAGAATCAAAGGTGTGGCATTAAAAAGCATATTACCAATGTTTGCTCCATTCCAACCAAAAGTTAAGCTACCAGATGCACTTCTACCTGTATTAAATACACCACCAATGATTAATTGAATACCTTCCCAACCAGCTTTACGCGAAATGGTGAGCCCGCCAATAGTTTGACCAGATAAGCATAATAATATTATACTACCAAAAATCATACCACATACAATTGAAATCAGTGAAGCTGCTATTGCTTTTACTGATGGTTTTGCCCAAACATATTTTACCCAAGGAATTGGATCACCATCGGGATTATTTGGATCAGATTGATCTTTAAATATCTTTTTTAGCCATTTGCTTAAAAAGTCAGCAACTGGCTTCACAAACTTAACCTTTCTAGCAAAATAAATTACCAAAGATAAAGTTATAATAATAAGTAGACAAATTAAAATTATTTTTCCAATCATGCATTTGCCTCCTTCTTATCACGTTTAGCACCTGACATATAAAGACCTAATTCATTTATGGTTGTAGTCTTAGGATCTAATTCACCGACAATTTCACCTTCGTACATTACAAGAATTCGATCTGATAAATTCATTACTTCATCTAATTCTAGTGATATAAGTAATACAGCCTTGCCAGCATCCCGCTGCGCAATAATTTGTTTATGAATATATTCAATAGCTCCAATATCAAGACCACGAGTTGGTTGAACAGCTACTAGCAATTCCGGATTACGATCAATCTCACGAGCAATAATCGCTTTTTGTTGATTACCACCTGACATTGAGCGAGCAACTGTTATCGGACCTTGTCCACTTCTTACATCATATTGTTCAATTAGTTTATCAGCATATGAGCGAATGGCATCACGTTTAATAAAACCATGATTTTGAAAATCAGATTCAAAATAGCGTTGTAATACCATATTATCTTCAAGGGAAAAATCAAGAATCAGTCCATGTTTATGACGGTCTTCCGGAATATGTGACATTCCTGAAATATTGCGATTACGTATTGACATATTTGTAATATCGCTGCCATTTAAATATATTGATCCTCCATGCACAGGTTCCAAACCAGTAAGTCCATGGATAAACTCAGTTTGCCCATTTCCATCAATACCCGCAATACACACTATTTCACCAGCATGAACCGAGAAACTAACCTGATTAACAACATGCCGTTTTTTGGCTTTTGAGTATATTGACATATTCTTAATTTTTAAAATCTCTTTTCCTGGCACATTCAATTTCTTCTCAATGTTAAATTCTATCTTTCTGCCAACCATCATTTCTGATAATTCTTCTTTAGTAGTAGTCTTTACATCAACTGTACCAATATATTTGCCTTTTCGCAAGACCGTACAGCGATCTGCTACTTGTAATATTTCATTTAACTTATGAGTAATAAAAACTATTGATTTACCACTCTCAGCCATACTACGCATTATATCTAGTAGTTCTTCAATTTCTTGGGGAGTTAAAACGGCAGTTGGCTCATCAAAAATTAGGATATCGTTATTGCGATATAACATTTTCAATATTTCAACTCTTTGTTGCATACCTATAGTGATATTTTCAATTAATGCATCGACATCAACATACAATCCATAATTTTTTGAAAGTTCAAGCACTTTGGAACGTGCTTCTTTCTTTTGCAAAAAGCCAAGTTTGGTCGTTTCCATACCTAAAATAATATTATCTAAGACAGTAAAGACATCAACTAGTTTAAAGTGCTGATGAACCATACCAATTCCTAATGCATTAGCATCATTAGGATTGTTGATTTGGACAAGTTGTCCATCTTTTTTGATAACACCTTCATCAGGCTGATATAAGCCAAATAGCACACTCATTAATGTTGATTTACCAGCCCCATTTTCACCTAACAGGGCATGTATTTCACCCTTTTTGATTTGTAAACTAACATTGTCATTTGCTTTTATTCCAGGAAATTCTTTAGTTATGTTTAGCATTTCAATTACATAATTATCCAAAGTCTTGTACCATCCTTCTTTATAAAAATTATATTACAATTACATAAAAAATGCAATTTATTTAAAAACATTTTGAAGAAAGTATCATTATTAAAAATGTGGTTACAAAGCATATGCCTGTAACCACATTCAAGAAGTTTAGTTAATTAGTGATTATTCTTCGTAATCTATAGTAACATTTGTATAGTTCTTAGTTTCTGCACCAGCAGGATTATTGTCTATAGCTACTAAGCCATCTTTAATATTTTTAAAGATTTCGTTATATTCTTCAACAGTGAAATTTTCTAATCTCCATGTATCAGTAGGAAGACCTACTGCATCGTCACTAGCACCTAAGTTAGCAGCTTTATCACTAATTTCTGACCAATTGCCATTAAAGTATTTGCCAAGAGCAAACATTGTACCTTCTCTTAAGCCTTTCATAGCTGAAGTGATAACAGTATTTGAATCACCAGATTGGTCAACGTCTACACCAATAACTTTTGCGCCATTAGCAGCAGCAGCAGCGAAAGCACTATTACACATAGAACCACCACATGCAAATACAACTTCAGTACCTGTTACATACCAGCCTTCAAGCATTCCTTGAAGATCAGCTGATGCAGAGAAAGTAGAACCGTATTTCCAACTATATTTCATAGTAACAGTGATACCCTTTGATTTAGCAGCGTCATTAGCTCCTTGAATATAACCATAACCGAATCTTTGACAAGCAGGGTTAGATCCTCCACCGCCGCCAGCAAATCCAAGTTTAGTATAACCTTCCATTACTGCAGCATAACCAGCTAAATAGCCTGATTGTTCTTCTTTGAATAATACAGCAGTAACATTTTCTAAACCTAATGTCCAACCATCAACGAAAACAAATTTAACATCAGTAAATTCATTAGCAGCTTTTGCTAAAGCGTTACCTTGCATGAAACCTGCACAAACAATAACTTTTGCGCCATTGTTAGCAGCTGCTTTCATTGCATCATATCTATCATCATCAGTAGCAGAATCGCCATTAGCTGGTTGATAATATTTATATGATTTACTGTTTTCATGAGCGTATCTCTTAATACCTTCCCATGTGCCCTGGTTAAATGATTTGTCCTTTAATTGTCCAATATCAGTAACAAACGCAATTTCATAAGTTGAAGATTCCATTGTATCTGGAATAGCATCATAGTCGTAGCCATTTTTCTTTTCATCATCTTTACATGCTGTTAAACTTAACGCAAATAATAAAGTGACGAAGCATAAGAATACTTTCTTCATTTTTTCCTCCATATATTTTTATTTTGTGTCAAACACACGTTAATTATACCAAATAGACATTTATTTTGCAATAGAATTTACATAATATTTTAATAAATTTTTAGTTATTTTTAGCATAAGAAAAAGTGTCACCGATTTTATAATAAAAACTTTGACACCTGTTAATTATTTACGTATTTTTACTACCCCAGCACAATCCATTATGGTGTGATCGTGAATAATTTCGCCTACACTATCACATACGATTACGCCTGAGGCAGGGTTCTTAATTGATAAAACATTACCACGTACATCGGCTTCAACATCAGAATATTCAAAGGCAAGATCAGTATCTTCCATTGTGCAATTAACTAAACGTAAGTTTTTGCAATAGCAAAGGGGCTGAGCACCAATAATGTGGCAATTAATCAGGGTTAATCCATCAGAAAACCAACCTAAGTATTCACCTTTAACAATGGAATCTTTTACTGTTACATTAGTACTATGCCAAAAAGCATCTTTCGTATCAAGCTCGGAATTAGTGATCAACACATTAGTAGTATATTGAAAAGTATATTTTCCTTTTAGTTTTAGCTCGTCAATTTTCACATTTTTAGTTTCTAATAAAAAATATTCACTAGTAATGCTACTATTATTAATTCGTACATTATTGCACTTCCACCCAAACTCTGATGAAATAATATTAGAATTATTAATGGTAACGTCAATACATTCACGTACTGACTTTATTCCGTATATTTCACAATCACTTATAAGGCCTTCTGTCGCATACCAAATTGGTGCTCGTGTCTTTTCGTCCATTTTGCTATTTAATAGTTCATACTTCTTTGCGTGCCAAAGGGGGTAGCGCAGAGAAAATGAGCAATCGCTTATCAAACAATTACGTGTTTCTTTTAGTACTGACTCACCATCCAAAGGTCCAGCAAAAGTACAATTAATAACCTTAGTATCAATCAGATTATACAAGGCTCTTTCCTCATCAAAATTTTGGTTTTTAACTTCTTGTTTCATATTAACACTCTCTTTATCTATATTATATCATAAAGCGCAGGAAGAAGATATTATTTTGCTTTAAAATAAAAACCTATGGAAAATCCATAGGCATTTTACTATTTACGAGCCTTGCGTTCTTTGGTTAGCGTATTAATCGCTACAGTTACAAAGCAGATAATCAACATGGCAATCAAAATTGCTGCCATACCTTTCCAGAAAAGCTCAAGAGCTTGTAAAACAATTTTTAAGACATCTTCACTCATATAAGCCTCCTATAACATTAATGGTACTAGGTAAAGAATTACTCCACCTGCGATAACTGAAGCGATTTGTCCAGCTACATTGGCACCAGCAGCATGCATTAATAAATGATTTTCAGGATCAGCTTCAATACCTAATTTTTGAACAACACGACATGACATTGGGAAAGCAGAAATACCAGCAGCCCCAACCATTGGGTTTATCTTCTTTTTAGAGAATAAGTTAATAAGTTTACCAAACATTACGCCACCTGCAGTGTCAAACATAAAGGCTAATAAACCTAATCCCATAATCATCAATGTCTCTAATTGAACAAAGTATTCAGCACGCATACTGAAAGAAATTGTTATACCTAAAAGTAATGTTACTAAATTACTTAAATGCTTACTAGCTTCGTCAGATAGGCTATCGAGAACTCCACATTCTTTAATTAAGTTACCAAACATTAAGAATCCAACTAATGATATTGAAGCAGGAGCAATTAGTCCAGCAATAATCGTTACCATAATTGGAAAAATAATTCTAGTCTTTTTACTAATAGAAGCGGGATTATATTCCATTCTAATTCTACGTTCCTTTTTAGTAGTGCATAGTTTAATTACCATTGGTTGAATAATTGGTACCAATGCCATATAACTATACGCTGCGACCGCAATTGCCCCAATATATTTACTATCTAATACCTGCGAAACTAAAATTGAAGTAGGTCCATCGGCAGCACCAATAATACCAATACTAGCAGCATCAGTTAGTGAGAAGCCTAATAGGGCAGCCAGTACTATTGTAATAAAAATACCAATTTGCGCAACACCACCAAAAATCATTAATTTGGGATTAGCTAAAATTGGCCCAAAGTCCATCATCGCACCTATACCAATAAATAATAATAATGGTAGAGCTTCTGATGCTTCAATACCAACAGCGAATAACCATTCAATAATTCCGTTTACTTCGCCAATACCAGCAATACTTTGATTAATTACACCAGAAAAAGGAATATTTACCAAAATAGCGCCAAAACCCATTGGTAATAATAGAGCTGGTTCTAGATTCTTCTTAATGGCAAGAAAGATTAATATAAAGCCTACTAAATACATTATGCCTTGTTGCCAAGTAACATTCAACAGGCCTTCAATCATAAATTTCATGTTGTTACCTCTATTTCTTTCCTAATATTTGTTTGTAAAAAATAAAACAGCGTTAGCTGCCATTTGACAGACTCCACCATTACTATTTATTTACTTTTCAATATTATATCATAAATTAGAAGCTTTGTAAAATGTTTGGAATAATTATTTGTTAGATATTGTCATATAAGAAAGAAAAAAAGACCAATAGGTCTTTTTTTAGTTCAGATTGAAATACTACACACATAATAATAGCCTTTTATTTGTTGGGGTGCTTTTGCTTTTACCAACCTGAAAGTGTTACTATTAGTAATATATAAATGTGCAAGGGCAATACCAATATCAATCTTGTTCATGTACGATAGAACTATTCGCTTTGCAATATTTTGGTTAATAGAATAAACATGAATAATATTATTATCATGGCTAAAATACCAAGGTTGACTATTCATAGCGGATGGAGCAAGACGAGCTGCTTCTAATCTTTCATCAGGATAATCAGAAATTTCCACAAGTGTTTTACGTTTAAACTGTTCAATTGAACGTTCGCCATGATTATCTTTTGCAGATCCGAATGCCAGCAAAATAATAAACTTCAAATCATTATCAATAACTATTGCATCTTGAAATACATCCTTTTGACCGGCACCGGAAAATTTACCGATACCAACCCAGCAACTGGCTAACCCTATACTTTGTAAATACAGATCAAACTGCTGGAAAATAAAGCCTATATTATTTAGATAATTATTCTTCTCTTCACTAAAAATGGCTATATAATAAGGAGAACGCCATGCTAAAATACTTTTGATACTTTCAGGCCCAACAATTTTGAAGGTGACTTTTATATCGCTATTCAAAGGTTTTGCTTGCTCACCGAAGTTTTTAATCTCCTCTAGCGTTTTTTGGTCTAAGGATGTTGACATATAACTTCTGGTACTTTGACGTTTATAGATCGTTTTTTCTAGCATTTTGTTCCTTTCTAGGCTTTTTTTGCTCATTGATTTTTTCCTATTTCAAGTTCTTTTAAAAACTCATTAAGCTCAGTTTTATTCTTAAAGTGAAGCTTTTTCCCCGGACATTTGTTTAAATTATTTAGATGCTTTTGCTTACGCTTTTTAGTGCGTCCTGAAAATAATAGCCATTTTTTAAATTCCCAGTCAAACTTTTCCTTGCATGGGCAAGATGAACGATGTTTATGTCGATATTCAAAATAGCGTTCTCGGCACTTACGATAGCAATAAAAGCGGTTATAATCTAAGAAAATACACATATCACACAGTGAAAATCGACTTTCAGCAACGTTTGAATAATTACCATCAATAATCCAATTTTCATTTTTGGCGAGGAATTCATCCACAATAATGCTTTGTTCAACTTGAGTTCTTTCCTGCCAATCACCATAAAACTTTGTATTATCAAGATGAAGAACCGGAATTTGGTAATGATCACCCAGCATAGCAGCAAGCGTTGATTTACCAGCGCCACTATAACCAATTATTTGTATGCGCATTTTACCACCTCACCTATATTATATCTCATTAAGACTATTTACAAAAATCTTTATACTATTCAAGTTCAAAAGCACCAGTATATAATTGATAATATTTACCTTTTTTAGCGATTAATTCAGCGTGATTGCCACGTTCAATAATTACACCATGTTCAAGCACCATAATAACGTCGGAGTTCTGAACAGTTGATAATCGATGGGCAATAACAAATACTGTTCGACCTTTCATCAATTTATCGGTTCCTTGTTGAACCAGTTGCTCGGTTCTCGTATCAATTGATGATGTTGCTTCATCAAGAATCATAACAGGTGCATCAGCAACGGCGGCCCGGGCAATTGACAATAATTGTCGTTGACCTTGGCTAAGATTTGCACCATCACCACTTAATTGTGTATAATATCCATCAGGCAAGCGCGAGATAAAGTCATGAGCATTAGCTAGTTTTGCAGCTGCAATACATTCATCATCGGTAGCATCAAGCCGACCATAGCGAATATTATCAATGACAGTGCCTGTAAATAAGTTAGTATCTTGAAGTACTATTCCCAAAGATCTACGTAAATCGGCCTTTTTAATTTTACGGATATTTATGCCATCATAGCGAATCTTGCCATCAGCAATATCATAAAAGCGATTGATTAGATTAGTAATGGTGGTTTTGCCAGCACCAGTTGATCCGACGAAAGCAATCTTTTGACCAGGTTCCGCATATAAAGTAACATTGTGCAAAATGACTTTATCTTCTACATAGGCAAAATCAACATCAAACATTCGAATGTCACCAGTTAGTTTGGTATAAGTAACCTCACCTGTTTCGTGAGGATGTTTCCATGCCCAAATTCCAGTTCGTTCATCGGTTTCAACAATTTCACCTTTCGAATTATATTTAGCGTTCACTAAGGTTACATAACCCTCATCTTCTTCAACCGGTTCATCAATCAGATTAAAGATTCGTTCTGCAGCCGCCATTGCCATTATAATTTGATTTGACTGTTGGGCAACTTGATTAACGTTATTTGAGAACTGACGAGCAAGGGTTAAGAACGATATAACTATTGGCAAGAAATAGCCAATTGAAATTGGAATTAATCCTCTAATTGTTAAATTATAAACCGTAGTACCATTCAGAGAAATAGCAAGTAGTAAACCGCCTAAGAATGCTAAAAATACATACATAATATTGCCAATATTACCCATTATTGGTCCGACTTTATTAGCATTGCTATTAGCGAAATTAATAGCATCATTTAAACGATTGTTTATTTCATCGAAACTCTTTTCAGCTTCTTCCTCATGGCAAAAGACTTTTACGACTTTTTGCCCATGCATCATTTCTTCAATATAGCCTTCTACAGCAGCAATTTCTTTTTGTTGTCGAATAAAACCAACAGCAGAGCGACCACCAACCGAAGTTGCAACTTTTAACATTGCAAATATGCCAATAAAGATAATAATAGCAAGCCATAAGCTATAATTAATCATTATCACAAATAATACAATTAACATAATTGCTGATTGAATAACACTAGTAATACTCTGAGAAACTAGTTGTCGTAAGGTATCAGTATCATTAGTATAATGGCTCATGATATCACCAATATTATTTTGGTCAAAATACTTAATTGGTAATTTTTCCATTTTATTAAACATTTTTCTTCTAATTTTTAATAATGATCCTTGGGTAATAACAGCTATTGAACGGTTCATCAAAAATGATGATATGACCGCGAACACATATACCGAAATCATCGTGATTAGTAATACAACTAAGTCACCTTTTACATTGTCAAAATTGCTTGCTAAACCATTGGTTACGATAGTTGACATTTTATTAATAAAGATTGAGGCACAAGCATTCCCCGTGACTACAAACGCCATACAAATAAAGACAAATACCCAACGTCCCTTGTAATATGACCAAAGTTCTTTAATAAGTCTTTTCAAAGTAGCAACTTTTAATTTAGGTTTTTTCATTGACGTTTTATTGTTCATTTGTATCACCTACTCTATTTTGTGAATAATATACTTCTTGATATATTTGATTAGTTTTCAGTAATTCTTGGTGAGTTCCCATACCGTTAATTGTTCCATTTTCCATTACAATTATTTGGTCTGCATGTTCAATACTTGATGTACGTTGAGCAATAATGATTTTAGTGGTATTAGGCAAGTATTTCAAGAAGGCTTGACGAATAAGGGCATCAGTTTTTGTATCAACTGCGCTTGTAGAATCATCTAGTATTAAGATTTTAGGACTTTTCAAAAGCGCACGCGCTATACATAGACGTTGCTTTTGCCCACCTGAAACATTGGTCCCACCTTGTTCAATATAAGTATCATATTTTTCTGGTAGTGATTCAATAAAATCACTCACTTGGGCAGCATCACACACTGCTTTCATCTCTTCTAAACTTGCGTCATTTTTACCCCAACGTAAATTATCAGCAATACTACCTGAGAAAAGAATATTCTTTTGTAAAACAACAGCTACTTGATTACGTAGGGCTTTAATATCATAGAGGCGTACATCTTTGCCACCAACTAATACTTCACCTTCAGTTGCATCATACAATCTTGGTATTAGTTGAATTAGTGAAGTTTTTGAACTACCAGTCCCTCCTAAAATACCAATTGTTTCACCAGCATTAATATGTAAGTTAATATTACTAAGAGCATATTTGCTGGCATGAGCAGAATATTTAAAACTTACATTATCAAAAACAACTGAACCATCTGCGACTTCATAGATAGGATCACTAGGATTCTGTAAATTAGGCTCTTCTTCAAGCACTTCAACTATTCGTCGAATTGATTCCGCCGAAATAGTAATAATCATAAACACCATTGATAACATCATTAAGCTCATCAAAATTTGCATTGAATATTGAATAAGACTAGTCAAGTCACCAATTTCTAAAGCAGTATTGCCACTATTAACAATAATCTTAGCTCCAAAATATGAAAGAATAACCATGCAAACATAAACAGCTGACATCATTAGGGGATTGTTAATTGAGATGAGTTTTTCAGCTTTGGTAAAATCATTACATACTTCTAATGCTGCTGCTTCAAATTTTTCTTTTTCATAATCTTCACGAGCATATGATTTAACAACTCGCATTCCCCGAATGTTTTCTTGGACAGAGTTATTTAAAGCATCATATTTTGTGAACACTTTTCGAAATAATGGATGAGCCTTAGTAATTATAAAATATAATCCAATTGCTAAAACAGGAACTACTAAAAGAAAAATAAGTGGTAGGGTTGGATGGAAGGTAAATGAAAGAGCCAGAGCAAAGGCTAGCATCAATGGGCTTCTAATAGCAATTCTAATGACTACCATATAAGACATTTGGGCATTTGTTACATCAGTAGTTAACCTTGTAACTAAGCTTGATGTTGAGAATTTATCTATATTAGCAAATGAGAAATCTTGAATACGGTAATATAAATCTTTACGCAAGTTAGTAGCAAAACCAGAACTTGCTTTAGCTGAATACTTCGCTGCCATTACGCCACCAAACAAAGCGATAAAGGACATAACAATTAAAATAACACCATAGATAATAATCGTCTTTAGTAATTCGCCACTATTGCCACTATCTTGATAATTATTTAGGGTATTAATAAATTCGGAAATAATTAGCGGAATAGTACATTCCATAAGAACTTCTAGAGCAATAAAAATGGGTGACAAAATAGATGCCTTTTTATACTCTCTAACACTCTTTAATAATATTTTTACTGTATGCATACTTCCTCCTATAATTTAGCTTCCATGCGTGCAAGAAAAGCTAATAATTGTTCACGTTCTTCATTAGAAAATTCGCTCATCATTTCCTCTTGAATATTAAATAACGCTTCATCTACTAACATATGTGTTTTTAAGCCTAGCTCTGTCAAGACAATTCGTTTACATCTAGCATCTTCTGATAGAACAATTCGCTTGATGTAGCCATCGTGTTCCATATTAGCAATTATTTCTGAACAAGTCGCTTTAGAAATGCGAAATTGTTTTTCAATATCTTTTTGAAATACATCTTCTTTTTCTAAAGACTTACCATAAATATATCCAATTAAGTAGCCTTTCATGCTAGTTAATATTTCGTCATTTTTAAATGCTTCAGAATTATTAAGATTACGCTTAATTTTTCGATCAATAGCTTTTAGGGCCTTCAATATATCAATTTTCATAGTGCCTCCTTAATAGTTAGGTTACCTAACTATTATACGCTTTTTTTCTATATATGTCAATATCTAAAAAACGTTTTCAAAGAAAAACTTGTGCAGTATATTGCACAAGTATCTAAACTATTATTATTCAAGTTTTTCAAAATCAACGGCAGGATGATTGCAAATTGGGCAGACATAATCTACTGGTAATTCATCGCCTTGATAGATAAAACCACAAATTTTGCAGACATAACCTTTAGGAGTTTGGGGAACAGGTTTTGGTTTTACATTATTTTGGTAATATGTGTATGTCATTGTCTCGCGATCACTTAACACTTGAGCCTCAGTAACATCACAAATAAACAGTGAGTGAGTATCAAGTGAAGTAACTGATTGTACTTTCAAGGAAATAACGGCGTTAATGTACTTTGGCAAATAGATTAAACCGTTATCAGTGCGGTTAGGTGTACAACCTGCAAATTTATTAACATCACGACCACTTTGAAAACCAAATACTTGAAATACTTTAAAAGGTGTATCAATTGACAAAACATTAATATTCATTGTCATAGTTTCCATTATTGTTTGATGGGTATAATTTAGTTTGTTAACAGCTACTGCGATACGATTCGGCACTGAAGTAACCTGCAATACGGAATTAACGATACAACCATTATCTTGATTACCATCATTAGTGGTAATAACATACAGGCCATAGCCAATCTTAAACAGGGCATTCATATTTTGTTTGTTATTTATCATTATTTTATTTCTCCATTCTTTTTATCTAGTTATTATTATTGGTTTTTCGACTAATATGCCATTATTGCCACCTTTTACTGCTTTAATAAGAACAACATTAGAATATTCTTTATTAATATCATACACAAACTTTAACACTTTAACACTTAGCTTATTTTTACTAAGCTCACTCATTACTTCATCAAGGCGAGCGGTGAGAAAGAGTAAATAAAGAGTTCCCCCATTTCTTAGATTGCGATTAATTGACTTTACTAGTTTTGCTAGTGTTAGTTGATCTTCATGTTTAGCAAGTGACTTATATTGATTTTGACCATGATCATCAACTTTTGTTTTAAAATAAGGAGGATTACAAATAATTACATCTACTTCTGGACCTGTGTAGGTAATGATATCATCATTAATAAGTTGGTAATTAACAATATTATTAGTATCCAAATTTAGTTTTGCTAACTCCAGAGCTTTCGCGTTAATCTCCAAGCCAATTAACTTTTGGGGATTAAACAAACTTGCATATATTAGTAGTGCACCATTATTAGTTCCCATATCAAGAACGGTATCTTCACGGTATACTTCTAAAAATTCGCCTAAGACTTGAGTATCTGTATTAATACGAAACATTTGATCATCTTGGTATATAACAATATCCGAATGTTTGGGTAAATAATCTCTAGTGATGCTCATATTTTCCTCCTTCATCAATCATCTATATTATATCATGTAATCGCTAAAAAACAAAAGTAAATTGTTAAGCAACTACCACACTAGTCTCCTTTTTCTTATCAAAGCCATGAACCCAATCGCTAGCTAAATAATAAATTAAATAAGCTATTGAACTAATACCCCAAGTTAATGGATAGGCCCAAAAGATAAATTTAATCTCATTAAAATATTGCATTATTATCGTTATATAGGTAATTCTTAATAAGCACCAAGCAAGTAGCATAATAATCATTGGAACAAATGCTTTGCCTGCCCCCCGGCACACTGCCGCAATACAATGTGAGAAGGCCAGTAATGAGTAAAATAAGCTAATCGTTCGACATTGAAGTGCCCCAATTGCTACTACCGCCGGATCATCATTAAAGATAGTAATTAGATCAGGCGCCACAAAATACATGATTATCCCTATCACTTGTGCTAAGATAATTGAGGTAAGAATTCCAAACCGTGAGCCTTGCTTAGCTCTTTCATATTGCTTTGCACCCAGATTTTGACCAACAAAAGTCGTAATAGCCATCGTAAAGCAATTAATTGGTAAAAAAGCAAAACCTTCTACTTTCGAATAAGCCCCACAGCCCGCCATAGCATCTTTACCAAAAACATTAATATTTGACTGAACAATAACATTTGCAAAAGCAATTACGGAGTTTTGAATACCTGACGGCAATCCATATTTCAAAATGTTAACAAACATACCTTTATGAAAACGAATTTTTTTAATCTCAATTTGGTAAACAGTTCCCTTTCGCATTAAGAATAGCAGACAAAGCATAGCACTCGCTAGCTGCGAAATAGCCGTTGCGATTGCTGCTGAACCTACCCCCCACTTAAATACCCCAATAAACAGCAAATCCAAGCCAATGTTAAGTAAAGAAGAAAATATTAAATAATATAATGGTCTTCTGCTATTACCAATAGCTTGTAATATACCATTAAAAATATTATACATAATCATTCCCGCAACACCTAGAAAATAATTTTGGAAATAGCTTATTGATTGTGGTAAAACAGCAGGATCAGTTTTCATTAAGCGCAATACTAAGGGTGCAAACACTACTCCCAAGATAGTTAAAATAATACTTGCTACTAAGCCAAATGCAATATTCGTGTGAATTGCTTTTGACATATTCTCATAGTCTTTAGCACCAAAGTATTTTGAAATAACTATACCGGCTCCCATTGCGGTACCAATAAAGAAACTAGTAAACAAGAATATCAAATTACCCGATGACGAGACTGCTGCGAAAGATTCAGTTCCCAGAAAGTTTCCGACAATTAGTGAGTCAGCAGAATTATATAATTGTTGAAAAATATTACTTATTAAAATAGGGATGGCAAAGACAACAATATTTTTCCAAGTTGAACCTTGCGTCATGTCTTTTGTGTTAGTATGCATAAACAACCTCTTATTCTTTTTATCTTAGTGATTATACCACACCATTTAGTTTTTAACAATCAATTGGCACTTTATGTCGAATAGAATTAACCAAAATAACCTATTGTTTGACTTATTACTTTTTTTGTTATATAATCAACATAAGAAATGAGGAAAAATATGAGTAAGTCGCGAAATCTTATCCTAAATATCTGCCTATCAGCATTATTCTTAACTATTGCATTAATTTTACCTCTATTAACTGGAAACATACCTATTATTGGCAGAATGCTTTCACCAATGCATATACCAGTACTCATCTGCGGATTAGCCTGTGGCTGGCAATATGGTTTAGTAATTGGAATAGTAGCTCCTATACTTAGATACTTTACCTTTGGTATGCCAACAATTTATCCTTCTGGTATTGGCATGGCTTTTGAACTAGGAACGTATGGAGTAGCTTCTGGATTGTTGTATGACTTTTTTAAGAAAATCACCAAGAAAAATATTATTGCCATATACGCAACGTTAATTAGCGCTATGCTCATTGGTAGAATAGTTTGGGGAATCGTGCGTTATAGCATGACACTAATTGACAATACCTTACCTTTCAATTTTAGTCTATTTCTAAGTGGTGCATTTATTTCAGCGTGGCCGGGAATTATATTACATTTGATATTGATTCCTGCAGTAGTAATTGCTCTAGAGAAAGTGCGCCCTTTAAACAAAAATATGCATAAATAATAGGGTAGAGGGAAAATAATTTTATTTTCGCCCCTCCCATTGCACCGTAC
>CAYJAQ010000008.1:0-37800 GCA_964368275.1 uncultured Staphylococcaceae bacterium | reverse complement strand
AATAAAGCTTAAGATCGTATTTTATTAAAAAATAACTTAAATATTTATGGAAATGAAATAAACCACCTATAGCCAAAGCAGTGCTAAAGGTGGTTTTTGTAATTTAACTTACACAAAATTAGGTAATTATCATTATTTGCTATGTAAAGTGTTAATTTTAGGTAATAAAAATTGACAAAATAAAGCAACTAGTGTATAATACATACGATACATTTTAAAACAAAACCCACAATGCCCTCTATTAATCGTTTTGGAGGACTGTAAGAACTCTTAAACGATTGCTAATTTTAATGAATTAATTATGGAGGAAATTTAAAATGCGCTCAACATATATGGACAAAAAAGAAACTGTCGAACGTAAGTGGTACGTAGTTGATGCTACTGATTTAGTATTAGGTCGTATGTCAACTGAAGTCGCAACTGTGTTAAAAGGTAAACACAAACCTACATTTACACCTCATATTGATGGTGGTGATTATGTAATTATTGTTAATGCTGAAAAGGTAGCTTTAACAGGCAACAAATGGGAAAAGAAAGAATATTTCCATCATTCAGGTTTTAGTAGTGGTCTAAAGAGACGTACTGCAACTGAAATGCTTGACAAGCAACCACAAAAAATTGTTGAAAAGGCAATTCGCGGAATGCTTCCTAATGGAAAACTTGGTGATGATATGTACCGTCGTTTATTCGTATACGTAGGTCCTGATCATCCACACGCAGCTCAAAAACCTGTGGCATTCCCATTTGCTAAGTAAGGAGGAAAGACGAAATGGAAAAAGCAAATTATCAAGCAACTGGTCGTCGTAAAAGCTCAGTAGCTAGAGTACGTATGGTTCCTGGAACTGGTAAGTTCGAAGTAAACGGACGTAATTTCGTAGAGTATATTCCTTCTGCTGCAACACGTCTTGACGTACTTCAACCATTAAACATTACCGAAACTAGTACACAATATGATGTATTCGTTAATGTTTGTGGTGGTGGAATAAGCGGTCAAGCTGGCGCAATCCGTTTAGGAATAAGCCGTGCATTATTACTAGTTAACCCAGACTACCGCGGACCATTAAAAAAGGCTGGCATGCTTACTCGTGACCCACGTGCTACAGAACGTAAAAAATACGGTCTACGCAAAGCTCGTCGTGCACCACAATTCTCAAAACGTTAGTATTATTACTTGCTTTCGAGAAATCATTGATAGTTTTTCAAAACGTCAATTCATGGACGCTAGTATTGTTTTTAAGGCCACAACAATGTGGCCTTATTTTTTCTCAAAAATAGTAAGAAAGGTAGATTAATATGGATATTAAATTATACAATTCATTAACAAATAAAGTTGAAAAGTTTGTACCAATTAAAGAAAATGAGCTTTCAATGTATGTTTGTGGTCCAACGGTCTACAATCATATTCACATTGGTAATGCTCGACCTGTTGTTTTTTTCGATATGATCTATCGTTTCTTTCGTCATATTGGTTATCAAGTTAAGTATGTGTCAAACTTTACAGACATTGATGACAAAATAATCGCTAAAGCAAAAGCAGAAGGAATCACAGAAGAAGAAGTCGCTAATAAGTATATTACCTCTTTCTTAGATACTTGTGATGCCCTTGGCTGCTTACCTCTTTATTTACATCCGCGGGTAACTGAATGCATGGATAGTATTGCAGGATATATTAAAGCTTTAATGGATAAAGGTTATGCCTATCAAAAAGGTGATAATGTTTATTTCCGCGTCCGTAAAACTGCTACCTATGGTATTCTAAGTAATCAGCGTCTTGATGACTTAGAGGTTGGCGCAAGAATCTCCCAAGATAATGAAAAAGAAGACCCTAATGACTTTGTTCTTTGGAAGAAGACAAGCGATGAAGGCAAAAAATGGGATAGCCCCTTTGGACTAGGCCGACCTGGTTGGCATACAGAATGTTGTGTTATGATTGATAATATCTTTGGCGGTAAAATTGACATTCATGGTGGTGGTAATGATTTAAAATTCCCCCATCACGAAAATGAAATTGCGCAAGCAACAGCCATCCATAATCACACTATTGCTAACTATTGGGTTCATAATGGTAGAGTTGATTTAAAAGGTGAAAAGATGAGTAAATCTTTAGGAAATGTTGTTTGGACCAAAGACTTAATCAAAGAGGTTCCATATCAAACTTTTCGCTTATTACTTTTATCAAGTCAGTATCGTCAAACAATTAATTATGTTGATGAACTACTTAATCAAAACTTAACCGAATGGCAAAAGATAGAGCGATCATATCTTAGTTTATATCGGCATCTAGAACTCTTATCACCAGTTGATACTAGTGATTACTATGGTACATTACATGATGAATTTTTAGCGGAACTTGCTAATGACTTAAATACACCAAACGCGATTACGGTTTTGTACAAACTGATGAAAGAAGTAAATATTAAATTACGTAGTGCTGATACTAGCACATATGACTTTAAAACCTTGTTAAACACTTTTGAAGCGATGCTTGATATTTTAGGAATAATGCCGACAGTATCTCCACTAACTGAAGATCAAAAGGCGTTAGTAGTTGCTTGGAAGAAAGCTCGTAATGATAAAGACTATGCTTTGGCCGATGTATATCGTGCTAAAATTACGGAATTAGGAATTAAAATTTAATGATAAAGAATATTGAGAAAGATTATGCATTAATGAGTGGAGCTAATCTTGCCTATTTAGGTGATTCATACTATGAACTACAGATTCGAAAATATCTATTAGAAATGGGAATTACCAAAAGCAAAGAATTAAAAAATATGAGTGTTAATTACGTTAGTGCTCATGCACACCAAAATATATGCAATCAATTACTTTCGGAGTTTACAGCCGAAGAAATAAATATCTTTAAAAGAGGACGCAATAGTGCACCCAAAAGCCATCGCAAAAATCTTGACCCAGCTGAATATGTCAACTCAACAGGATTTGAAGCCGTGATTGGCTATTTGTATTTGAAGCAAGATTTTGCTCGTCTTGATTATTTGATTAATCGAGCAATAATGATTATTAGGGGTGAATAGAATGATAATTTATGGTAAAAATCCTATTATGGAAGCAATTCGCAGTAAACGCGCTATTACCAATATTTATGTGCAAGAAGGATTAAAAGACCAAACATTGTTAGATATGATTAAAAAAGGTCGATATAATGTTACTATAATGCCCGTTTCGAAAATGACTGATAGTTATGGTAATAAAACAGGCGGTGTTGTCGCAATAATTGAAGAATATCAATATAAACAACTTAATGAAGTGATAACCAAACACGACCAAGAAAATGTGACATTTGTGATGCTTGATGGCTTAGAAGATCCTCACAATCTTGGTGCTATATTAAGAAGTGTTGATGCGACTTTAATGGACTGCATCATAATTCCTAAAAATCGCAGTGTTTCCCTTAATGCGACAGTTGCCAAAGTGTCGACTGGGGCAATAGAGTATGTTGACGTTGTTCAGGTAACTAACTTAGTTCAAACAATTAATGATTTGAAAAAACTAGGCTTTTGGGTTATTGGCCTAGAACTAGATGGTAGTATTGATTACCGAAAACAAGATTACCATGGTAAAATTGTTGTTGTTATCGGTTCAGAAGGTAAAGGAATATCGCGATTAGTTAAAGAAAACTGCGATATGTTAGTAAACATCCCAATGTATGGGAAAGTTAATTCCCTTAATGCTTCAGTTAGTGCTGGTATTTTGTTTTACGAAATCATTAGAAATAGAGGTATAAATGAGTAAAGAATTGTTTAATCAAAACGACAATGAATTGCTATACCTAATTGCTCAAGATAGCGAAGAAGCTTTAGAAATAATGTACAAAAAATACGAAAACTTGATTAAAAGCCGTATTAGCAAGTTCAATATTCCTAAAGACTTATATGAAGATTATTTTCAAGAAGGGCAATTAATGTTACACAAAGCAATTGCCACTTATAATCCTAAAACGACCAAAACCTTTAACAAGTATTTTGACTTGATTCTTCAAAATCAATTTATTACCTTGTTAAGAAAACAAAATAATTATAATAAAAACTTAATATTAGTAGATACAGAATTTGTTGATGCTAAGGCGTCACAACAAACATTGCATGAAGACTTAGAGATTGAAACAGATAGTTTATCAAAATTTGAACAAACGGTCTATCAAATGCGTTTTATTACTAATGCGAGTATTGGCGAAATTGCTAATGCTTTGGCTGTAAGTGAAAAAAAGATCTATAATGCAATCCAACGTATTAAGACAAAACTCCGTTAAGAGTAATAATATGAACAGTATTAATAAATTTGCTATTAATACATTTGACAAAAACGCAAAAATTTGCTAAAATAGTACGAGCGGGTGGTATCATGAGAGAAAAAGTTATATTAGTTTGCGAGGAATGCCTTTCACGCAACTATACAACCGAAAAGAATAAACTGAATACAACCACACGGGTGGTAATGAAAAAATATTGCAAGAAATGCAATAAACATACCGTGCATAAAGAAACAAAATAGGAGGAGCATCACTATGCCAAAGAAAGACGTTTCTAAAGAAAAAGAAAACAAAAAAAAGGTTGAGAAACCAGCTGATAAGCAAGCAAAAAAAGGCCGTGTATTGACAATTCTATCAAAAGAATACAAATATGAAAATTTGATTTTAGCAATCCTTGCTATTTTCGCTATCGTACTTGGCGCTTTAATAATTAATGGTACTTTAACAGTATCTCCGGATTTCTTCTTAATTGGTCAATATCCAAAGGTATTTGCATGGGTATTAATCGGTTTAGGTATTGTTTCATTATTATTAGTAGTTTGGCCATTCTATAAGCCATCATTTGATGAAACTAAGCATATTACCGGTTTGTCTAGAAGTGCATTCTTGAGTAATATTGTTATTGTATTAATTTTCATTATTGCTTTAGCACTACTATTCTTCCTTTATGACCTAGCATTAAATCCATTGATGACTTGGCTTACTGGTTTGAAAAAATAGGTAGCATATGGATTACGAAAACGAAAGAGCTTGGTATGTGATTCAATCCTATTCGGGCTGTGAAAACGCAGCTAAGACAAATCTCGAAAGACGTATTAAATCAATGAATATGGAGAATTACATCTTCCGAGTATTAATTCCTGAAACTGTTCGTTATGAAAAGAAGAAAAATGGTGATATGAAGGAAATTATTGAAAAAGAGTTTCCGGGTTACATTTTTGTCGATATGATAGTTACTGATGAATCATGGTTTGTTGTTCGTAATACACCAATGGTTACTGGTTTCTTAGGATCTAGTGGTGGAGGAGCAAAACCAGTTCCCCTTACTCTTGATGAAATACTACCAATATTACGTAGCTGTGGTATTACTTTAGAAGCTGAAGCAAAATTTAAAGCTGGCGATGTTGTGCAAGTATTAACTGGTATGTTTGCTGGACAAAGTGCAACAGTTGATGGTATTGATATGGACAAACAAATTGTTACGGTATTAGTCGATTTCTTCGGCCGTCCGACAGCGAAAGAACTACACTTTGATGAAGTGAAATTAGTTGAAAAATAGAAATGCAAAACTCAGTAATTGCTGAGTTTTTTCTTATGCAATAAAAAAAGCTGAGGAGTCTCAGCTTTTAGTAATAGCTATTTCTTGATAGTTTGATTATAAGGAACCGGTGCAATTACTGTACCAGTATGATAGGAATTAATAATTCTAATTAACATTGCATTCAAAAATTCAACGGTTGTTTCACCAACACTTGCTTCAATGTGATCACCACCGATGCCAGAGTCATTAGTGATGAAAGTGTAAATACCGCCAGTTGTCATTGCTTCTAGTCTTAATAAATATTCAGTCCATTTGTCAATTCCACTTGAAGCCACAGGAATAATTCGAATGCCTTTTTGAGCAGCAGTTGTAACAGCACCAGCAAACTTTGCTAATTTTTCATTAGTAGTGTGTGGAGGAGCATCAAGAACATGAACTAATAATTTAGTAGAATCGTCAGCTGACCAAGTCATATCATTAATAGCTTCATCTAAAGCAACATCAACTGCTTCAGGATAGTCACCACCGCCATTTGCAAATTGATTACGAAGATTAGCGTATTGAGCGGATAAATTAGTTGTAAAATCAAATTTTCGAGTCACGTATTCATCAGCAGCATCACGGTAGAATAATAAACCAAGGCGTACATTAGCACCATTATTCGAAACAGCTTCAATAACACTGCTTATCTCGGCTTTTAAATAATCAATCTCATCACCCATTGAACCAGTTGTATCAACTACAAATAGTAAGTCAATATTGTTGGAGCTATTAGTTTGATTAGCAATAGTTACGTTAACAGTGTTTTGATCAGGAATTGTTGTTAGAGTAATGAGTTGATCATCAACTTCACTATTAGGAGCACTAACAGTAATGTCAACTGGATATTCAACTCCTTTTGGTAAGAAGATATAAGCATTGCCAAAGGCATCAGTGGTAGCACGGAATAAAGTGTTTTGGTCCTTGCTTAAAACAACTTTAGCATTTTTAAGAGCAACAGCTGCGTCACTTGTAACAGCAACCTTAAGCATATTTCGGCTATATAGTAAGTTAGTAGCTGATGCTAACTGTTTTTCATATGGCTCAAACAATCCAATTGCTGATTCTTGGCTAGATGCAAAAAGATTAAGCCAAAATGGGTAATTGTTCTTATCATCCCAAGCACTCGCTGTTATTTGGCCAGCAGGGATTTGTTGGTTATCGCCATCGGGTTCATACGTTTCGCCAGGTTCAGCTGGCAACCCACTACTTTTACCATCTAAGGTTCCTGAATCTTCATCGTAAAAACCACTTGGATATTTTTCAGAGCTACCTACAGGAATATTTAAATTTTTTGCTGCACAACTTGTTAAAATAAAGAAGAATGCAAATACAATAAAGAGCGAAATTAACTTTTTGATTTTGTTCATAAATACCTCCACATATTCGTATACATATAAAACAACTTTTTTCTCTATTATATTGGAAAAAAATAAAAAAAGTTTTAAATATGATAAAAAAATTACTAGGAAAAAAACGACTGACAAAATTAGCTTATTTTCTTAATAAATTAGACTCTTAAAAATCTTGTATGGTATTTCTTGACATCCGATGGCTTTTATGATATAATAATAGTCGCGTGCATTGACAACGCATATACTACTATTTTTTATAAACTTTTATTTATTGTGGGAGAATAGAAATATTCATCGACCACGCACGGACAAAAAAGGAGGTGTGTCTCGTGGCAGCTAAAAAAGTCAAAAAAGTTATTAAACTACAAATTGCTGCTGGTAAAGCAAATCCAGCGCCACCCGTTGGACCAGTTTTAGGACAAGCACAAGTAAACATTCAACAATTCTGTATGCAATTTAATGACAAGACTAAAGACCAAGCAGGTAGTATTATCCCAGTTGTAATTACTGTTTATGACGATCGTTCATTTACATTTATAACTAAGACACCACCAGCTTCCGACATGCTTAAGAAAGCAGCAGGATTAAAATCAGGTTCTTCAAATGCTAAGAAAACAAAAGTTGGCAGCATCACTAGAGCGCAATTATTAGAAATTGCTAAAACTAAGATGCCCGATCTTAACGCTTACGATGTAGAAGCAGCAGCTAACATCATTGAAGGTACCGCAAGAAACATGGGAATCGTTGTAGAAGATTAAGATCTTTCTTAAATTCTTCGCATAATAGATTAAGCACTTTCAAATTAGATAATCTCTAGGAAGTGTAACATCTAAACTGTGGGAGGAGATTCCGTTAAACCACATTTAGGAGGAAAAATAAAATGGCAAAAAGAGGTAAAAAATACCAAGAAGCTTTAAAGCTAATTGACCGCACTAAGAAGTATCCACTTGCTGAAGCAGTTGAATTAGTTAAAAAAGCTAGTTATGCAAAATTCGACGAAACTGTTGAAATCTCATTTAGATTAAACATCGATCCACGTAAGGCTGAACAAAATCTTCGTGGTGCAATATCATTACCAAATGGTACTGGTAAAACAGTTCGTGTATTAGTTATTGCTAAAGGCGATAAAGCTAAAGCAGCACTTGATGCAGGAGCAGATTATGCAGGCGATAGCGAATATCTAGATAAGATCAAGGGTGGTTGGTTCGAATTTGATACTGTTATTGCTACACCTGATATGATGGGCGAATTAGGTAAATTAGGACGTGTTTTAGGTCCTAAAGGCTTAATGCCAAACCCTAAGACAGGTACAGTAACAATGGATATCGAAAAAGCAGTTAAAGAATTCAAAGCTGGTAAAGTTGAGTATCGTACTGATAAGACTGGTAACATTTTAGTTCCAGTTGGAAAAGTATCATTTGAAACAAAAGCTTTAGCAGAAAACATTCAAACTTTATACCGTCAATTAATGCGTATTAAACCAACAACTGTTAAGGGTGTTTATATGCAAAATATCGCGGTATCATCTTCTATGGGCCCTGGCATCAAAATTGATGGCGCTAATATAGAAGCATAATTCAGTATAATCATAAAAAAATAGTATATAAGTCATTGCCGTAGACAGTAGGTACTGTTCAATAAAAGAATAGTTTAAATATCCTACCGAGGGAAATCCTAAAAATTTCAGGAGGTGAAAACAATGAATGAAGCGACAATCGCTAAAAAACAAGAACAAGTTGAACAAGTAGTAAATAACATTTCAAACGCTGGTTCAATTATATTCGTTGATTACCTAGGATTAACTGTAGCTGAAATTACCGAGTTAAGAGTAAAGCTACACACTGAAAACTGCGAAATGAAAGTTGTTAAAAATAACATTCTTCGTCGTGCTTCTGAAAAGGCTGGTTATAATATGCCCGCTGAAAGTTTTGTAGGACCAAGTGCAGTTGTCTTCTCGAAAGACGAAGTATCAGGTAACAAAATCTTATTTGCATTTGCCAAAGAACATGATAAACTATCTGTAAAAGGTGGTATCGTTGATGGTCAATATACAAATGTAAAAGATCTTGCAGCTTTATCAAAGCTACCAAACAAACAAGGTATGATTTCAATGTTATTAAGTGTAATGCAAGCACCTATTCGTGGCTTAGCATGTGCAATTAAAGCAGTATCAGAAAAAGAGTAAAAATTGTTAAACATAGGAGGAACAAACGAAATGGCAAAAATTAGTACAGCAGATTTTATCGCTGCTATTAAAGAAATGAGCGTATTAGAATTAAATGAATTAGTAAAGGCAATCGAAGAAGAATTCGGTGTAACTGCAGCAGCTCCAGTAGCAGCAGGCGCAGTAGCTGGACCAGCTGAAGATGCAGCACCTACAGATGTAACTGTTATCTTAAAGCACCCAGGACAAGCTAAATTAAATATCATCAAACTAGTACGTGAAGTAACTGGCTTAGGACTAAAGGAAGCTAAAGACTTAGTTGACGGTGCTCCAAAACCTGTTAAAGAACACATTTCTCCAGAAGAAGCTGAAGCTCTAAAAGCTAAATTAGTTGAAGCTGGCGCAGAAGTAGAAATCAAGTAGTTTAAGTAATTAACCTGAAGGCTGTGTCTTCAGGTTTTGCTTTATTGAGGTGTATATGAGTAATCAATATTTTGAAAACAATCCCAATTTAAATTCAGATATTAGAACAATTAGTTTTTATTATCGGAAACACAATCTTACTTTCAAGACTGATAGTGGCGTATTATCAAAAGGTGGTGTTGATTTTGGCAGCAGTCTCTTGCTTCAATATCTGCCCGCTTTTTCTGAAAAAGCTATTCTTGAAGTTGGCTGTGGATATGGTCCAATAGGACTTACCATTGCTAAAGCTAACCCAACTTCGGTAGTTGACATGGTTGATATTAATCTGCGAGCAATAACGCTAGCAAAAGATAATGCAGTAGCAAATAATGTGAGTAATATTAACATTTATGAAAGCTATGCATACGAAAGTGTTGCTGATATGTATGATGTGATTATAACGAATCCCCCTATTAGAGCGGGTAAAGATGTTGTACATTTGATTTTAACGAACGCTTACCAGCATTTAAAAGATTATGGTGAGCTGTGGTTTGTTATTCAAAAAAAACAAGGAGCGCTTTCTGCTATATCTAAACTAGAAGGTGTCTTTAGCACAACTGATGTGATAGTTAAAGATAATGGCTATTACATCGTGAAATCAACAAAATAAAAATGGCCTCGCGTGAGGCCATTTTATTATTTTCTGGATGAAAAATGAAGAGAAAAAATGTTTAGAAAATGAAATAAAACCATAAAAATTTTAAAATAAATTTCCATGGGCTATGATTATATCATTATTTTAGGGCTTTGTCAAGTCTTTTATGCAAAAAAAATGAAATATTTCTTGACAAATAGTTTGATATGTGGTATCATAGAGGAATATGATAGGATGCGGGTTTTTGCTTTTAGAAACGTTTCCTATGACGAGAGGTGGATTATTTTGAGCTTTAAAAATATTCAATATGGAAAGACAAGAGTGCGTAGAAACTATGCACGCGTTCAAACTAACGTTGAGTTACCTAACCTGATTGAAGTACAAACCGGATCATTTAAATGGTTCATGGAAAATGGTATTAAGGAATTATTTACTGAAATATCTCCAATTAAGGATCATGGTGATGGTGAAAAGTTTGAACTAATTTTTGGTGATTATGACTTTGATGAACCAAAGTATTCTGTTCCAGAAGCCAAAATTCATAATGTTAATTACTCACAAGCATTAAAAGTAAATGTACAACTATTTAACAAAGAAACTGGTGAAATAAAAGAAGATAAGATCTTCATGGGTGAATTCCCGGTAATGACACCTTGGGGAACCTTTATTATTAATGGTTCTGAACGTGTTGTTGTTACGCAGATTATTCGTTCTGCTGGTGTTTTCTTTGGTAAAGAAGTTAATAAGAAATCTGGCCGTGCTAATTATAGTGGCCAAGTTATTCCTACACGTGGAGCTTGGATTGAATTTGAATTAGGTACTAAAGATATTTGGTATGCTAAATTAGACCGTTCAAAGAAGATTCCGCTTTCGACATTTATTAGAGCTTTAGGTATTAAGAGTAACCGTGAGATTAATCGCTTATTCTTTGGCGAAGATGAAAATGGTAAACCAAAAGAATCAGAATTTATGAACAATACTTTCTTAAAGGACCAAACATTTGGTGAAGATGATGCCATTAAGGAACTATATGATAAGTTACGTCCTGGTGAAAAAACTAGTGCTGATACTGCTCGTAAATTCATTGCTAGCCGTTTGTTTGATATTCGTCGCTATGATTTAGCGAGTGTTGGTCGTTACAAAGTTAATAAAAAGTTGGACGTTATTCAACGTGCTATTGGTCATCGCTTAGCTGAAGATTTTATTAATACCGAAACTGGTGAAGTTATTTTACCAGCTGGTACAGAAATTAGTTATCATATTGCGCGTGATCAAGTTAAAAACACTGTTGATATTTTATCGGAAAATCGTCAATTCTTAAGTAAAACTTTAGAATATGAATTGATGCTTGAAGGTAATACCGTTACATTAGAGTTCTTAGAAGTATTAGTAAAAACGAGTGATGGTGACAAACGTGTTCGTTTAATTGGTAATGATCAACGTGAAGATCGTAATCACATTGTTCTTTCTGATATTTTCGCAGCCGTTTCGTATTATATTAATCTACATGATGGCGTTGGTCGTATTGATGATATTGACCATTTAGGTAATCGTCGTTTACGCTTAATTGGCGAGTTATTACAAAATCAATTTAGAATTGGTTTAACTAAACTTGAAAAGAATGTTCGTGACCGGATGTCTACATCAGTTGATTCTCGTACCGTAATGCCTCAAAACTTAGTTAACATTCGACCACTTAGTTCGACAATTCGCGAATTCTTCGGTAGTAGCCAGTTGTCACAATTTATGGACCAAATTAATCCATTGTCAGAATTGACTCATAAACGTCGTCTATCGGCCTTAGGTCAAGGTGGTCTATCACGTGATCGTGCAGGTTTCGAAGTACGTGACGTTCATACTTCTCATTATGGTCGTATTTGTCCAGTAGAAACTCCTGAAGGTCAAAACATCGGTTTAATTAACTCCCTTGCTACTTACGCAAAAGTTAATCAATATGGTTTCATTGAAACACCATATTTAGTGGTACGCCAAGAAACTGATAGTGAGGGAAATCATAAAGCGGTTATTACTACTGAAGAAAAGTATTTAACAGCTGATAAAGAAGAAAAATACATTATTGCCCAAGCTAACATCAATATGAATGTTGATGAGGCTACGGGTGAAATTACGATAAAAGATGATAAAGTTATTGCCCGCCGTGCTGGTGAATTCTTAGAAGTAAATAAGAAAGATGTTGACTTAGTCGATGTTTCACCAAAACAGGTTGTTGCTGTATCAACTGCTTGTATTCCATTCTTGGAACATGATGATACAACTCGTGCCCTAATGGGTGCCAACATGCAACGTCAAGCAATTCCGCTATTAAAGCCAGAAGCACCATTTGTTGGAACAGGTATTGAATACAAAGCAGCAAAAGATTCTGGTGTTGCTATCGTCGCTGATTGTGATGGTGTAATTGAGTATGTTGATGGTTACAAGATTATTTTAGCAGATAATCGCGGTGTTCGTCATACATATGATTTAGTAAAATATGAACGTTCAAATCACTCTACTTGCGTAAATCAACGTCCAATTGTTAAAGTCGGTGAAGTAATTAAAGTTGGTGACGTCTTAGCTGATGGATCATCAATGGAACAAGGTGAATTAGCCTTAGGACGTAATGTCGTTATTGCTTTCATGACTTGGAATGGTTATAACTTTGAAGATGCGGTTATCATGAGTGAACGTTTAGTTCAAGATGATGTTTATACTTCAATCCATATTGAAGAATATGATGTTGAAGTTCGTGATACTAAACTTGGTAAAGAAGAGATTACTTGCAACCTTGATGGTGAAAGCAAAGAATCAATTGCTAATTTAGATGAGCATGGTATTGTTCGTTTAGGTGCTGAAGTTAAAGAAGGCGATACCTTAGTTGGTAAAGTTACCCCTAAAGGTCAAACTGAACCTACTCCTGAGGAACGTCTTAGCCAAGCTTTATTCTCCGATAATTCAAAAGATGTTCGAGTAACATCATTAAAAGTACCTCATGGTGGTGGTGGTATTGTTAGTAAAATAGAACACTTCACACGCAAAGATGGCGCTGAGCTTCCACCAGCTGTTAATGAAGTAGTTCGGGTTTACATTGTTCAAAAACGTAAAATTAGTGAAGGCGATAAGATGGCTGGTCGTCATGGTAACAAAGGTGTTATTTCTAACATCTTACCAATTGAAGATATGCCATTTATGGAAGATGGCACGCCTGTTGATATCATGTTAAATCCTCAAGGTGTTCCTTCACGGATGAATATAGGCCAGGTTTTAGAAATCCATTTAGGTATGGCAGCGAAGCGCTTAGGTGTCCATGTTGCTACACCAGTATTCGATGGTGTTCAACAAAGTGATTTAGTTGAAATCATGGAAGAGGCTCATCAAAAAGGTATTGAAATTGCTAAACTTGATTCCCGTAATTTCGTAGCACCAATTGATGAAAATGGTAAAATGTATCTTTATGATGGTAGAACTGGTCGTCGCTTTGACAATAAGATTTCGGTAGGTGTCATGTACATGATTAAACTTGCCCACATGGTTGATGATAAACTACATGCTCGTAGTGAAGGTCCATATACTTTAGTAACCCAACAACCAATGGGTGGTAAAGCGCAAAATGGTGGTCAACGTTTCGGTGAAATGGAAGTTTGGGCTCTAGAAGCATATGGTGCTGCCCATACTCTACAAGAAATGATGACAATCAAGTCAGATGATATTGTTGGCCGTAACCAAGTATATAAAGCAATTGTTGATGGTAAACAAATTCCTGCTCCTGGTATTCCTGAATCATTCCGGGTACTAATTAAGGAATTGCAAGGTTTAGGCTTGAGTGTTCGCTTAGTAAATAATGAAGGCGATGATGTCACTAATGACAGCTTAGTTGAAAAGATTGCTGAAGCACAAGCAAGCAAACGCGGACTCTAATAAGGGGTGATTGATATGAGTACAGAATTAAATAATAAAAAGTATCGGTACATCCAAATTGGTATTGCCTCACCCGAAGAAATAATTTCGTGGTCCAATCCGCTATTACGAGATGAATTAAAAAGTGGTAAAACATTAAAATATAATCCTGATCGTAAAGATAAAATGGGTATTATTGATACCAAAGGGAACTTTGAAAAAGAAGTAGATATTAGAGGCGAAGTTAAGAAACATGAAACAATCAACTACCGGACATTAAAACCGGAAAAGGATGGCTTGTTCTGTGAAGTAATTTTCGGACCTACTAAAGATTATCAATGTGCTTGTGGTAAATCCCGCAAGAGTACTAATGGCGAACATAAAGTCTGTGAAAAATGTGGCGTTGAATTAACTGAAAGTAAAGTGCGCCGTGAGAGAATGGGGTATATTGCTCTAGCAGCCCCTGTTGTTCATAACTGGTATTTAAGAAGTGTTCCTAGTAAAATTGGTATTTTACTAGATATGAAGACGACCCAAGTTGATGATGTTGTTTATTTAGCTTCATACATTGTAACGGAAGTGTCAGATCCTGATATTGAAGAATTACATGAAGGTATGATTATAACTGAACAAGAACATAGTGTTTATAAGCGCCGTTATCCGTTCAAGTACAAAGTAAAAACTGGTGCCGAAGCTATTCGCTATTTGTTACAACGCTTGAATGTTAATGATGTTGTTGTCGAAATTCGTGAAGAATTAAAAGTAGCAACAAAACAAAAACGCGAAAAATTAATAAAGAGATTAGAGATTGCTGAAGCATTTGCTCAATCTCAAAATAAACCTGAGTGGATGGTTATGGATGTTGTTCCAGTTATTCCACCTGATCTGAGACCAATGGTTCAATTAGATGGTGGCCGTTTTGCGACTACTGATTTAAATGATTTATATCGTCGTATTATTAATCGTAATAATCGTTTGCGTAAACAATTTGAAGTGCATGCACCAGAGTTAATTACAAAAAATGAAAAGCGGATGCTTCAAGAAGCAGTAGACGCTTTAATTGATAATGCTGGTCTTAATCGTCGTAACAAACGTCCAGTAATGGATAAGAATCGTTCATTGAAATCATTATCTGATTTATTACGTGGTAAGAAAGGTCGTTTCCGTCAAAACTTACTAGGAAAACGGGTTGACTATTCTGGTCGAAGCGTTATCGTAGTTGGTCCAGATTTGAAGATGTATCAATGTGGTATCCCACGGGAAATGGCATTAATCTTATTTAAACCATTTATCATCAGTTATCTTCGTCAAAAAGAAAATTTGGCAAGTACTGATAGTACTAAAGATAAAGCTGGAATTAAGCGCGCTAAGGAAATGATTGAAAAGGGCACTCCACAAGCTATGGAAGCACTTGAAAAAATCGTAGTAGAACATCCTGTTCTATTAAACCGTGCTCCGACACTACATCGACTTTCAATTCAAGCATTTGAACCAAAACTAGTTGAAGGTAAGGCAATTCGTCTTCACCCACTAGTAACAACAGCGTTCAATGCTGACTTTGATGGTGACCAAATGCCAGTCCATGTGCCACTTTCTGAAGAAGCTCAAGCTGAAGCTCGTTTGTTAATGCTTGCTTCTAAGAATATTCTAGCACCAAAAGATGGTAAACCAATTGTTACACCATCACAAGATATGATCTTAGGTAACTATTATCTTTCAATTGAAAGAAGTCAAGACGAACATACATTCTATAGTTATCCTGAAATATTTAAAGCATATCGTGAATCATTAATTGAGTTCAATAGTCATATTATTGTCAATGATGATGAAGATAATTTCTATCGTGATGTTAAAACGCTAAGTGAAGCTGTAACTAACGGAATTTGTCCAAGTGACGCTAAATTCTACATCCCACGGCGGGAAGGTAAGATATTTACTAGTGAAGGTGAAGTTGAATTAGCATATGAAAATGGTAATATTGATTATCATACTAGATTTGCAATTACAGCTCGCATTTTACATCGTCCATTTGTTCATATTCCAGCTAACTTAGAAAGTGAAAATCCCGACGAATATGCGAAACTAGTAGCACTTAATGAAGAACGAAAAAACAGTTTCATCATTACAACATATGGTAAGATGATCTTTAATACAATTTTCCCTGATAGTTTCCCATATGTTAATGAAGCAACGCAAGATAATCTATCACAGGCAACTCCTGAACGTTTCTTTGTTAAAAATGGTCGTGATGTTAAAGATACTATAGCTAAATTACCAATTAATGAACCATTTAAGAAGAAGTTCTTAAGTATGATCATTAGTGAAGTATTTAAACAAGCTAAGCTTGCTGAAACATCTAAGACACTTGATAAGATGAAAGATATAGGTTTCTATTACTCAACCATGGCTGGTATTACAGTATCAGCATTTGATGTAATGAATATCAAGAAAAAACAAGAAATCATTGATGAGGCTGAACAAAAGGTTAAGAAGTATAATTCAATGTTCCGTCGAGGAACAATGAAAGACTCCGAGCGTAAAACTAATGTAATTCAAGTTTGGTCACAAGCCAAAGATGATATTGAGTTAGAAATTAAGAAAGTCATGAAAGATAATGCAACTACAAATCATATTTTCATGATGGCCGACTCCGGTGCCCGTGGTTCATCTTCAAACTTTACTCAGCTAGCTGGTATGCGTGGTTTGATGGCTAAGCCAAATGGTGAGTCCATGGAAATTCCAATCAAATCATGTTTCCGTGAAGGTATGTCAATGTCAGAATTCTTTATTTCCACTCATGGTGCGCGTAAAGGTTCTACCGATACTGCCTTAAAGACAGCTGAATCGGGTTACTTAACAAGACGTTTAGTTGACGTTTCCCATGATATTACAGTAACTTGTGATGATTGTGGAACTGATAAAGGTATGGTTATGAGGGATTTAACTGCCCGCGATGGTACAACAATTGTTAAATTGAAAGACCGTATTGTTGGCCGTTTCGCTTCAAAACCAATCTATTATAAGAATCCTGAAACCAAAACAAAAGAATTGCTAATTGATCGCAATGAAGCAATCACTGAAGCAATTGCTGATAAGATTATCAAAGCAGGCATTACTGAAGTAGAAGTAAGAACATTACTTACTTGCGATGCACCAGTTGGTGTATGCGTTAAGTGTTATGGTTCTGATCTATCGACAACTGATACTGTTGAAAAAGGTGAAGTTGTTGGTGTTGTTGCTGCTCAATCAATTGGCGAACCTGGTACTCAGTTAACAATGAGAACATTCCACTCCGGTGGTGTTGCCGGTGATGATATCACTCAAGGTTTACCACGTATTCAAGAATTATTTGAAGCACGTGAACCAAAAGGAAAAGGTATTATCTCAGAAATTAAGGGTGAAATTGAATCAATTACCCCAGAAAAAGACAGCCGTTTCACAATTGTTGTTAAGAGTCCAATCGAAAACAATAACAAGAGTTACTTAACTGACTCCGGCAAGAAGCCAATTGTTAAAGTTGGTGATCAAGTTGAAGCTGGTGATTTACTTGTTGAAGGTATGATTCATCCAAAAGAATTACTTCGGGTATCTAGTGTTGAAAAGGTTGAACAATACATTTTGAAAGAAGTTCAAAAAGTATATCGTGCTCAAGGTGTTGACATTTCTGATAAGCATGTCGAAATCATCATTAAACAAATGCTTCAAAAAGTAGTTGTTATTGATGAAGGAGATACAACGTTACTTCCTGGTACATTCGTATCTCGTCAAGAAATGCAAAAGATAATGAAGGAAACATTGGAAAAAGGAAAACGAATTCCAATTATTAAACCGGTTATCTTAGGTATTACAAGAGCATCATTGAAATCTGATTCATTCCTTTCAGCCGCATCATTCCAAGAAACAACTAAAGTATTAACAGAAGCTGCTATCCGTGGAAAGATTGACTACTTAGAAGGATTAAAAGAAAACATTATTATTGGTGGACTTATCCCTGCTGGTACTGGTCTAGTTCATGACGTTGAATTAGAAGAAGATCCAACAGCGAGCAAGTTTGACTTAACTAAGATGTAATAAAGAAGCTGAGTATTCAGCTTCTTTTTCTAAACTAATTATTCAACTTCTTGTTCTTTGAGATATAGTTTAATGTTTCGGTAAAATGTACCTTTTGATAAATCAAGTAATTTGATTGCATCACTAACACAGATTTCTTTTGCTACAAACTTTTTGGCAATTTCGTTAAAATTATTAGGAACTGGTATTGCTGGTCTCCCCATGTGAATCCCTTTTGCTTTCGCTAAATTTATTCCTTCTCTTTGTCGTTCCTTAATGCTTAAGCGCTCATTTTCTGCTACAAAGCTCAGAATTTGTAAAACTATATCACTAATAAATTTGCCAATTAAATTATCTGCTCGCTCTCTAGTATCTAAAATAGGCATATCAAGAACGAGGATATCACAACTAATTTTCTTGGTAATATATTGCCATTCCTCAATTATCATTTCGTAGTTTCGTCCTAGACGATCAATTGATTTAATAATTACTAAATCTTTTGGTGCTAAAATGCTAATCATTTCTTGATATTGGGCTCGTTCAAAATCCTTGCCACTTTGTTTGTCAATAAAAATATTTTGGTTTGGTATACCTAGTTTCCTCATTTCTTCATATTGTCGTGCAATATTTTGTGTTACACTGGAAACACGAATATAGCCATATATCATAATAGCCTCCCAACTGTTTATTGCTAAATAAAAAGTACGAAAGGTGTACCTTTCGTACTATAAACTCTTCACTTCATTATAACATAAAATGACGCTATTTTACAAATGATTATGAAATATTAATTACTAGTTGGGAAAAACATGGGAATAATATAGAGGATATTAATTTTACTATTGTTATCAAAAGGTACACCTTTTGGTGTAATAGGCAAAATGAATAATATTACTAATGAGAACACAGTATATGTAGACGTTCAACTAAATCGTGATGAAATAATTAGTAAAATAGCAGAATTCAAGAATAACCTTATTGATAATTTCTATATTGTGGAAATGACGATTACCAAAATTAGTATGTATGATTATAAACAACTAATGCTGTTAATTAAAAGTATCTATCTTACGATAACTAATTATTTAAATGAAGAAGAATATTTTTGCAAAATACGTCCTGACAATTATTTATTAATACTAAAGTGTAATAATATGCGTGAGGCATGTAAACGAATGTATAAATTAAATCAAGTATTGTATGATGAGTGTTATGATAGTGGTTTGTTATTTAATATAGGTATAGCAGCTATTTCTAAAAATGACAAAAGCGGTATTGATGACATTATTAAAGCATCATATGCACGTTATACAGGAAATGATTATATTCATGTAGTTAAATGCTATAATGAAGAACTTATGCAATTTAGAGATAGCATAATTGAAAAAGATTATTTACATTTTAAGGAGTATTGGAAAGTACTGTATAAACCTATCGTCACTAAAGATGGTGAAGTAATAGCAATTAATGTGTGTAGTAACTGGCAAATCACCAATAATAAAAGTGTTAATATTAATCCTGATTATTTTTTTAGTGGTAATAAATTGTATAATTTTGAACTAACTCTGATAGATAAAGTGTTTAGTGACATTACCGGTAATTCAAGTAGTAAAGCAGTAAAAATTAATATATCTAGTTCGACTGTAACAAATGCTAATTTCGTTAATGATTTAATAAACCTTATTAATAAGTACCAGGTAAAACAAGAATTAGTTGAATTTATGATAGATGAAGCAATCTTATATAAAGAGTATAAGAAATTAGTTACTGATTTGTCAGTTTTAAAAATAAAAGTGGGAATTAATCTTTTTATAGGTCGAATTGCTGTACTATATGAGTTTTCTAATTATATCTATAGTAGTATTAATTTTCACATAGCGATGTTAGAATTAGATGATTACTTACTAGGACTATTAGAGAAAGCTCAACAATTGAAAGTCCCATTTATTCTTAATGATATAAATGATGTAACGACATATAACTTTGCAAATAATAAGGCATCACTATTCATCGGTGAATATTTTAATGAAAACAACATATCTAAAAACTAATTGACATGAAAACAATATAATGACATTGATACGAGCACTTTCTGGTTCGTATCTTTTCTTTTTCGAAACTTTATTTTCTTTACTATTACACTAAAATATGGTATAATTAGTATGTATAAGAAAGTAGAGGTGAGCAAGGTGTTTGCAAGTGTGATTATTGATAATCCTAGCAGTAATGTTGATCATGAGTTCGAATATCTTGTTCCCGAATTTGCTGAAAGTTATTTAACTAGAGGTGCACGAGTAAAGGTGAAGTTTGGCAATAGCAATCGAATGGTAATGGGTTATGTCATTGATGTGTACGAAGAAGCTCGTTATGAAGGTGTCAAAAAGGTTATTGATGAAGTACTTGATTTTTTACCACTAATTAATCAAGAACAATTAGAACTTGCATATTACATTCAAAACACCACCTTTTCACCCCTTTCACGGATTCTTAATTTGATGATACCAAGAGCCCTTAGATTAAAAACCCGCAAGTATTTATCGGTTGAGTCAATTCAAGAAATAGACGCTAATTTAGCAATTGCCTTTGGGGGAAAAACCATTATCCCAATTTCAGCTAGTCTAAAAGAATATGAAACAATTATTAAAAAAAATATTAAAGCTGGCACCATTAAGATTACTTATGATGCTATCAGCACCGCAAGCGAACGCAAGATTAATTACTATAGTCCGGTAAGTGATTATTATTATGCTAATAAATATGATTTAAAATCACCGGTAGAGCGTGAGTTTATGGAGACTATTATCAGTGAAAATAGTTCATTTACGCTTGATGAATTAATGGCTCTTTACGCGATTAGTCTTTACCGAATTAATAAACTAGTAAAGTTAGGCTATATTAGTGTTAAGAAGGTTGTCCAATCACGCATTAAACGACGCATTCTACCAGTTGAGACTTTTTGTAATAATGTTGATGAAGATATTAATCGCTATATGGAAAGTCTTTCGCGCGAAAATGGTCCTTTCTTGTGGCACTGCGCTGATACAAGTGAAGAGCAAAACTTTATTGCCAATGTTATTCAACAAAATAAGGATCTACAGAAACTGACTATTATTATTGTACCTGATATTTTAAGTAGTTATAAAAATGCTTCGTGGATTAGTGTAAAAACGCACCTCGGTGTTGCTTGCCTAAACTCGCGTCTAAGTGATAGTGAAGCATATGATTATTACTTGCGAATATGTCAGAATGAATATCCGGTAATTGTAACAACGGTATTTGGGGCATTGTTTCCTTTCAACAATGTTGGAACAATTTTTCTCTTGGATCAAGAAAATGAGAACTATCGCAATGATCAAAGCCCTCGCTATGATATGAATGATGTTATGATGAAAAGAACTGAGCTATTAGGCGCAAAATTAATTCGTCACAGTTATGCACCTTCCCTAAAGGCATATTCTGAAGCAATGCTGGGTCATAATTATTTATTAGAACGAAATAGCAAGAATAGTAATAATCAGTTAATTAGTATTGTTGATTTAACCGAAGAACTCCGCAGAGGTAATAGTTCCCCTATATCCCAAGAATTAGTTAATAAAATGAAGGCCACAATTGCTAAAAATGAGCAAGTTCTCTTGATTTTAAACAATCGGGGTTATAGCCAGTTTGTTTTGTGCAGAAGTTGTGGTGAAGTAATTCGCTGTCCTAAATGCAATATTCCTTTGCAATTTCAAAAGGCTAAGAATATTTTATCATGTCCAGCTTGTAATTACAAGGTTGCTTTTACCGAAAATTGCCCAGCATGTGGTAGTACTTCCTTCCGCCATATTGGTTTTGGCATGGAAAAGTTAAAAGAAGTTGTGAAAAAATACCTTCCATCTGCTAGGGTTGCTGTCGTAGATGATTCACGTTTTGAGGAATTCAATGATTATATGGAACAAGTTGAAGCAGGTGAGATTAACGTGATTATTGCTAGTGATTTATTTAGTCGCTCAGTTTATAAGAATAAGTTAGGTTTAGTTGGGATAATCGCTTTAGACATAGTTGCTAAAGCTCCCCACTATGAAGCACACCATAAAGCGTACTCGTTGCTTATGAATGCAAGTATGGAAGCTGAACAAATGGTTATTCAAACCTATGATAAATCATTAAGCTTGCTAAAATATTTCTTGTTAAATAACTATTCCGAATATTTTAAAGATGAGTTACACGTTCGTGAACAACTAAAAGTTGAGCCAATTTATGAAGTAAATCGCCTTTTATTTAAAGGAGAATTTAAAGAAATGTTTAAATCAGCAAGCAATGTACGTAATAGTTTATATTACTTGATTAAAAATAATATTGTTATTGTGGGACCTGTTTATAATAAACGTGAAAAAGCAGTCCAAATAATTGTTAAACATCAATATAACAAAATTAATGAAGTTTACAGTCGGATATACAAGACTTTTCAGAATAGTTCAATAATTATCATTATTGATAAAAATCCGAAATATCTTGTGTAGAAAGGAAAAATATGTTAAAAATTGTCTTTATGGGCACTCCTAATTTTAGCGTTCCCATTCTTGAAGCTCTAATTGAAAAGTATGATGTGATTGGTGTTGTAACCCAACCAGATCGAAAAGTAGGTCGACATCAGGAGTTAGTTGCTTCACCTGTTAAGGAATGTGCAATTCGTCATGGTATTAAGATCTTTCAACCAACGAAGATTCGCGTTGAATACGAAGATATTGTTGCCTTAGCACCCGATTTAATCGTTACAGCTGCTTATGGGCAAATAATTGGTAAAAAGGTTTTAGAAGCACCGAAGTATCATTGTATTAATGTTCATGGCTCATTGTTACCAGCGTATCGTGGTGGTGCTCCTATTCAAAGAGCAATTATTAATGGTGATACAGTAACAGGTATTACAATTATGTATATGGAAAGAGGAATGGATTCTGGTGATATCTTATTACAGAAATCATTACCAATAGAACCTGATGATACTAGTGGTACACTATTTGAGAAACTTAGTATCCTAGGTCGTGATGCCTTAATGGAGGCAATACCACTTGTGCTTTCGGGTGAAATTACCCCTATTAAACAAGATGAAAGTAAAGTAACATTTGCTTATAATCTAACAGCGGAAGATGAAAAACTTGACTTTAATAAAGAAGCTAGAGTGCTAGTAAATCAAATCAGAGGTCTTTTACCCGACCCTGTTGCTTATATGATGTTAGGGGACGACCCAATTGAAGATAAATACAAAGTATATAAAGCAGAAGTGAGCAGTATGCATCATCAAACGGAAGTTGGAAAAGTTATTAACAAAACGAAAAAATACTTCACGATTTCTTGTGGTAATTCTACTGCACTGGATATTTACTGTTTGCAACCTTTAAGTAAAAAGCCCATGCCGGCGAGTGATTTCATTAATGGGCGTTTGAAAAAATATTATTAGGAGGTCAATGATGGCTGTAAAATTATATTATTCACGCGATGAAATGTACAATCTAAATAAAGATAAATTACTAGAGCGCGGTGTTACTGTTGAAGATATTGCTAAAATAGCTTATCATCAACAAAGCCGTTATACTGACTTAGTTACAATGGATCTTTGTATTGAAAGTGTTGATAAGATTCTTTCTTTACGAGATATCTTTCATCTATTACAATTAGGTGCGGAGATTGATCGGTTAACTGAAGAAGGCCAATTTAGAGGTCCAATTCAAGATATTATGCGTTATGATTTAGGAGTATTTGGCATTGATGAAATCTTTGGTTTAGATATAGCTCGTTTATATGGCGCCATTGGTCAAACAAACTTTGGTGATATTGATGTAAATAAGCCAGGCATTGTTGATAAACTAAATGCTGGTGGTAAAGCAAATTCTAATCAGTGTCATACTTTTTTAGATGATATTGTTGGTGCTATTGCGGCAGCAGCGTCGACTAGAGTTGCTCAAATAATCAGTGAAAACGAAGCAAGAAGAGAAAAGTGATGTTATGGATTCAATAAAAGAAATCTTTAAAATCGGATATGGCCCTTCTAGTTCTCATACCATGGGACCAGCCTTTGCCAGTAAAATATTTTTAAATAGAAATCCCCAAGCTGATTTTTTTGAAGTAACCTTGTTTGGTTCACTGGCATTAACGGGTAAGGGGCATCTTACCGATAAGGCTATAAAAGAGACTTTTGCACCTAGTGATGTTGATATCATTTTTAATAAGAAAGATATATATGATTATCATCCCAATGCAATGAAGTTTAAAGCTTTTAAAGTAGGTGAACTAATTGATGAATGGTTAGTGTTCAGTGTTGGTGGTGGGAGTTTAAAAGAACTAGGGGAAAGCCGTGCCAATAGTAATACTAGTGTATATCGAGAGAACAGCATGAATCAAATATTAGAATATGTTAATAAAAAACATCTTAACTTCCCAGAATATATTCTCGAAGTCGAATCAAGTGATACGCGAAGTTATCTTGAGAATGTCTTAACCAAAATGGAAGAAGTAGCAATTAAAGGTTTGTCAACTAATGGTACATTACCAGGTCGTTTACAAATAAAACGCAAGGCTTCAATGTTTTACGAAAAATATGAACAAACTAAAGATCCTAATCTTTTAACTTATGCATTGGCCTTAGCAAGTGCTGAAGAAAATGCTAGCGGAAATGTGATTGTCACTGCCCCAACATGTGGTTCTTGTGGAGTAGTCCCAGCGGTTATTTTGACCGAGAAGATGGCTAATCACGTAAGTCAAGATGAATTAGTAAAAGCTTTGATGGTAGCCGGTTTAATTGGTAATTTAGCAAAAAGCAATGCGTCAATCTCGGGTGCCGAAGTAGGCTGCCAAGGAGAAATTGGAGTTGCATGTAGTATGGCATCGGCTGCCTTAACTTATCTATTAGGTGGAACACCTGAGCAGATTGAATCAGCTGCAGAGATTGCCCTTGAACACCATTTAGGCATGACTTGTGATCCAATTGATGGAATGGTTCAAATTCCTTGTATTGAAAGAAATGCTTTAAGTGCCCAATATGCCCGAAATGTAGCAAATTATGCCCTAATGTTAGATGGCAAACATAATGTAACCCTAGATAGTGTCTTGGAAGTAATGAAAGAAACGGGCAAAGATTTACACCAAAAATATCGAGAAACTTCAACAGGAGGACTGGCATTAAGAGCCGGTGGTAAAATAGATGAATAAAGATGAATTAATAAATGAAGGTGCGCCGATTGAGGCTGAACCGAAAGTATATGTAAAAAGTCCACCGATGATTAAGGTTGGCAACAAATTTAGAGTGCAAATTACATCAATGACTCACGATGCTAAAGGTATCGCAAAAGTATCAGGTGTTTCTCTTGAAGGTGACGAAATAACTAATTTTCCTATTTTTACGCCTGGTATCTTGATAGAAGAAGGTGGCATTGTTGAAATAGTGAAAATGAAGAAAAGCTATGCTGAAGGGCAAATCTTAAAGTTATTCCCCGATATGGTTTCTCCTAATCGTGTTACTCCACCTTGTGAAATATATGAAGAGTGTGGTGGATGTCAACTGATGCATATGTCATACGATATGCAATTAAACTTCAAAAAGAGTATGTTGCGTCAAACCCTCCAGAGAATTGGTGGTTTGGAAAACCTTCGGATAAACAACGTTATTGGTATGGATAATCCTAATCAATATCGTAATAAAGTACAAGTGCCATTTGGAGTAGTTCGCGGCAAACTTGTTTGTGGCTTTTATAAATTAGGTACACACGAAATTATTCCAATGACTAGTTGCACTATCCAAAGCACTGAAATGAGTGAAATAGTTAAATTCGTTCGTAATTTGTGTGGTGAGTATGGCATAAAAGGTTATGATGAAACTATCGATAAAGGTGACATTCGCCATGTCTTAATTAGGGAAAGCAGTTTAACAAAAGAGCATATGGTTGTATTAGTATGTACAAAAGATAATTACCCTTATTTAGATGAATTAGTAAATAAACTAGTACTTCGTCATCCGACGGTTACCTCTGTTATTATTAATGTTAACAAAGGTGTTAATAATACTATCTTAGGTAAGTATTGTAAAGTAATATATGGAAAAAGAACTATTACTGATGAGATTAATGGTTTAAAGTTTGAGATAGGTGCTAAGTCTTTCTTTCAAGTAAATCATCAACAGACGGAGAAATTATATCAAAAAGTAGTTGAACTAGGAGAATTTAAAAGTACTGATATTGTAATTGATGCATATTGTGGCATTGGAACAATAGGCTCATTTATTGCCCCTGCTGTTAAGAAAGTATATGGAGTAGAAATTGTTGATGATGCTATAAACAATGCTAAAAGTAATGCGGAAATAAATGGCATTAATAATATTGAATTTGTTTGTGCCAAAGCTGAAGAGCAAATAGCTAAATGGCAAGCTGATGGAATAAAAGCCGATGTAATCGTAGTCGATCCACCTAGAAAAGGACTGGATGAATCATTACTAACGACTATTGTTGAGATGAATATTCCTAAGGTAATTTACGTCTCTTGTGATCCAGCAACACTAGCTAGAGATTTGAAGTATTTAACAACAAATGGTTATGAGATAAATACAATTCAACCAGTTGATATGTTCCCTCAAACAGTGCATGTTGAGACGGTAGTATTGATGTCAAGAAAATAAACGAAAAACAGGGGTGAATTGGAATTTTCGGAGGTAAGCAAAATGATTGTTACATACAAACCCCGGTTAGATGATCTGTGGTTTCGTGAAAAACTAATGTCAGATGAAAATACTATGTCATATAACAAAGTTTGGGGAGGAACCATTGCATTTCCACAAGAAAGCTGGCAACAGTGGTATCAAACCTGGCTTTGTGATATTGAGTACAATCATTATTATCGGTATTTATATGACACAGATAGTGATCGTTATGTTGGTGAGATTGCTTATCATTACGATAAGAACAGAAAAATCCACATCTGCGATGTAATCGTATTAGCAGAATACAGATGCAAAGGAATTGGCACAAAGGGAATCCTGCTTCTTTGCAGTGCAGCAAAAGAAAACGGAATACTGGCATTATACGATGATATAGCTGCAGATAATCCATCATACGAGTTGTTTTTGAAAAACGGATTTATTATTGACTACCGGAACAACGATGTTGTGATGGTAAAGAAAGCTTTGTAAATTCCTATTAATCAATAGGTTTCGCAAATAGACAAAAGCAGAAAACTGCTCGAAAAACCGATGGATATGTTTCCAAGAACGGACGAGGGTGTTTAACATTCATACAATCAACTGGTGTCCTGTCGAAACAATTGTTCAATTACAAAATCAAAATAGTTAAAGGATATTATATGAAAATAGTAAAAACAAAGCCTGAACACATAAAAGAGATTGTCCGGATATCGGTTGCTGCTTTTGATAGTGACGTAGCGGTTGGAGCCCCTTCACTAGGTGGTCCCCCTTACTATGATTCCATTAGTTGGCATAATAAAATGATGAATAGCGGTAATCTCATATCAGCAGTTGATGATGGTAAAATTATTGGAGCAGCACTTATTTTCCCCGACAAAAGGGATGAATCAATGTTGTATATTGGTAGAATATTTATTGATCCGCTTTTGTTCCATAAAGGGTATGGAAGAAAATTAATGCAACTGATTGAAACAACTAATCCAAAATACACCAAATTCTATCTTGATACACCTATTTGGAATGTACGAACTAATAGTTTCTACACCAAAATGGCTTATCGTGAGATTAGAAGAGATACAGAGTTTGTTTATTATGAGAAACTAATAATGAGAACCATCGATTAAAACCATTTTTGAAGTAGGCGTCTAAGAAAGGAATTCTTTCAAAGGTGCTTTTTTCATTAATAATAATTAAAACTTTTTAGAAAAAATTATGAAATAAGTTAATAATAAAAGTTTGCAAGTTGCAAGCTTTTTTTGATAAAGAAGTCCCATAAACTATAATACTTACGATAATGTGATAAAAAAAGCTGTTTTTAACAAAGAATTTTTCCAATTAGTCGTAAATGTTTGGTATCTACTTGCTTTTAATTTTTAATTTTGATAAAATATAGTATAGAAGTTATTTTAGATTAGTAAAGGAGAGCAATAAATGAAGAGGTTATTTAACGTTAAATATTTACTTTTAGGTATCATCATTAGCTTTTGTTTTTTGTTGAGCGGTTGTGAAGAATATTTTCGGAATCTTACAGCAAAAGAATATTTAATAGAGGTATATGATGGAATTGGAACTGATTATAGTAGGTATGACAAAGTTTATTCGGCTAATATGAAGCAAGGAGTAGCATTGGGTCTTGCTAGTTACGTTCCAAATGGTATTCATCCTCATTATGATTTTATTGGTTATACTGATGGGACAAAAGATTATGACATACATGCCCATATTAAAATGCCTAATCATAATGTTACATTATATACTAGATATGTTCATCATGATTATCGAATTGAATATGTTTTAAACGGGGGCGTAAATCCGACTAATGCGCCACTAACACATAACATTGATAGCTATACTGTACTACCGGAACCGACTAAAGAAGGAAATTACTTTGTCGGTTGGTATGATAATCCTGAGTTTACTGGTGAAATCATAATGAGTTTGGACCGGTTAAATATCTATGATGGTAATATGACGTTATATGCTTGCTGGTCTACCAAAGAATATACTCTTACGCTTATTAAAAATAACGGGGAGGCCAATGATGTCACGAAGTACCCACCTAGTGCTGATATTAGTTCTTATGATGTTAAAAAAACGGGTTACAGACTAACTGATTGGTTGGATGAAGATGGTAATAGATTTACTTCGAGTAAAATGCCGGCTTATGATCTTACACTAAGTGCCAAATGGGAACCTATAACATATTCAATCGACTATGTCCTCTATGGTGGAATTAATGATACTAGCAATCCTACTCAATATACAATTGAACAAGCAAAAACCTTAAGTGCACCAACTAAGGCTGGTTATACTTTCATGGGTTGGTATGATAATTCGGAATTTAGTGGAGATGCTATTAGTAATATTAGTTTAGGAACTACTGATAATAAAACTTATTATGCGAAGTATTTGGAAAACTTAGTGATTACACTAAACTCTAATGGGGGCGTTTCAACTAGTGCAATTACGCCAATTAACCTATTAGAAGGTGATAGCCTTTTAGCGAGTCAACTACCTAAACTATTCAAAGAAGATTATGTGTTAGAAGGATGGTATTCAGATGAAGCTTTAACTGACAAGATTATATATGGTGTTACCGAGTTTTTCGAGAGTAAAACGATTTATGCCAAGTATGAATCAATCATGCGAGAAAGCATTAATGTTATCACGCCAAAAGAAACTTCCTTAATAGCACAACCAACTGATGTATCATTTGTGGTTACTTCAACTGTAGCACTTAATGATCTAAATATTGCGACATATGTTAGTTTAACTAGTGGTAATGCCCGGTTTAAAATACCAGCACTGAAGGTTACTTCTTTAGGTAACAACGAATATCAATTATCACCACAAACAGCTTATACAGCTGGTGGTAATTATCAATTAGAAGTAAAAGAACCATTAAAGATTAAAGTCAAAGAAAAGGAATCAGATAAACTAGTTAGTTCAGTTTATTTTATGATAGCCGATAGCGAAAAGAATACAATTAAATACCAGGATCACATAATTGAAATTGATGAAACTGATTACTATGTTTATGAAACTGATAGAGTTATCTTTAACAGTAGAGCTATTTTAACAAAGAACATTAAAGTGAACTCGATTATTTCCATTGAAACGGAAACCACCAAAGAACATTATAAGATAGGTTCATTGATAAAGATTGTGATGCCCGGCGATAATGAAGGGTATGAAGCTAAGTTAGTTGAATGTGAACTTGGTGAAGTTTATCAAACGCTTGATGTCTATAGCAGTGATATGGATAGTACATCATGTGTTCCTGCTGATGATATTAAGAATAAAGAAAATATGCAAAGAGCAATTGACTCTAATGAAGACTATCAATTATTTGAAAACTATTTGGTTGCTGCTGTAGCAGAATATGGACTACGAAACGATTTAACTAGTAATGCTCAACCTGAGATTAAGAGTTCATTTGATTTCTATTTTGATTCATATGTGACAAATGATGATCCAGAATTGTATGCTGATGCATATCACGCGGATTTAACATTTGCTGCTAGTATTGTTGTTGAATTATCAAAGGATATAACAGCAACAATTAATATATATGCAACCCAAAGAGTAATTTGTTCAACTACTGTTCAAGGCTATTTGTTAGCAGATGGTTTCCTTTGGAATTTAAATGTTGACTATGATTTCTTACTGTATACTATCTTTAGAAGTGAAACAGAATTTGGTATTAGTGTTTCATTAGATAAAGATGGTAAAACGCATGAAATCACTAGTGATTTACAAAATATTATTGATACTTCCGATCCATCAAGTGTAGTAGGTAAGTATCGTGAGTATTTTGATATGAATACAAGCGAGTTAGAAATCATCAATTTCCAAATTTGTCGCTTCCATTTTAATATAAAAATATTTGAATTTGGTATTCCAATTGAATTTAGAGTAAAAGCGGACATCAATTCAATCTTTAAAGGAGATGTAAAAGCCTATATTCAAAGAGGATATAGTATTAGTGGTACAGATGAAGAAGGTTTAGACTGGGCTCAACATGACCACCAACAATATTATTCACTTGATTTCGCAAGTGTTGGTAAGATAGGCTTAAAAGCAGGCATTTCTGCTGGTTTAGAAGTATCGTTTACTGGTTTAAGTGCAGTTGGCCGAATTGGCTTAGAGCTTGAAATTGGAGCATATTTTAACTATTATGGCTATGGTAATCACCGAATTGTCGAAATGAAGATAGGCGGAAAAGACTTCTACAATGAGTATTCTGGTAACGCTAATTTCTATTATGATTTTGGTATCTATCTAGCTATTAATGCTTATGTAAGATCGGATATTTTCAGCTTTGATTATACCAAGAATCTCTTGTATCTAGAATTCCCACTATTTGATGGTGGTAAGCAAAAAGTTGTATTAGGATATGTTAATGATGATGACGAACAGATTGTGGTGAATACTCCATCAATCAATCTAAAAAACAATGAGCATTTGATGCTCTATGTACTAGATTTGAAGTATGGCAAGACATCAAAAGTTGCTGTTTCACTTACTGATATCAGTGTTGAAGGTGGTCAAGGAAAATTAGATCCTAAGACTGGGGAATACAATTTCCTTGGTAATTTACGTGATTCAGTAAGACATGATATGACAGTCACCGTAATTTATAAAGGTGAACATGGTGATTGGAACTCATCATATCTATATAAAGAATTAGAAATTGTCTATATACCAGCAAAACTTAACATCGCACCTGAAGATGTCAACAAAATGTGCGAAATAAAGTTTGAAATGAATGGTGTGTTGCTTCACAAGACAAGTGTTCAAATTGGTAAAACTATTTCAATGGTTGATATTAATACGGCATATGAGGCTGCTCTCAAGATTGACCCATTAATTACAATGATTTCTTGGCAGAGCACTAATAACACTGTATCAATATATAATGCTATTTCTGATGATACAACATACACTCCATCTAAAATATATTATCAAGAAGGTGATGCATACTTTACTTACCAAATTGCTATGAATAATAATGGTGCATTATCAATTGGTTGGTTTACTGAAAAAGTTTCTGGTAAAGTAGGTACAGATGCTAGTGCTTTAGTGTCAAAACTAACAAAATTTGGTGATGGTCATATTAATGAAGATTACTATCGCTTTGCGGGGTGGGATAAAGCATTTGAAGCTTTACCTCAAAACAGTCGTTATCCAAATGGTCGCGATTTGTATTATATAGCTACTTATGAAGAGAAAATACCATTTACGTTTATCTTGGAAATTGACCCAGTATATGATCATTTAGGTAAGATGATTCAAAATACGGAAAAACGCTATTTCACAGCTTCATGGGGTGAAAGATTAGACTATTATTACAATACTTATCTAACTGGTTATACTTTCCATATTGAAGATCAAAATGGATATGATCCAACCCTATCAGGCCTTTCAGGACCAACTACTTTACATGGTTGGTATGAACTAAATGATGATTTTAAAGTTATTGTTAATGATAACAATCAAATAGATGCTAAGGTCTTAAAGACTTTCACTGGTTACTCTTATGGAGAGAATGCTACTGATATTCTAAATGATCCAGAAGTATTAGCATTAATACCACCAGGGGATATCGTTTCTGAACAAGATAGTTGGGATGTTGTGAAAAAATTTATTGGTTGGGCCGGTACAGATAGACTAGAATATATGACTAGCGATGTTGAAATCTATCCAATGTTTGCTACAGAAGTAAAATTCGTCTATTTTAATGTTAAGTTTAATCCGGGTGAGGGTACGTTTGCCCGTGAATATACTTATCAAGCAACGGAAGGCTATGATTTACTCCGTGGCTATGATGCAGCGTTATTTGCAAATTCTTTGAATCCAACAAAAGCAAGCGATGCCGAAAACGATTATACATTTGCTGGTTGGTATGATAATCCTGAGTTAAGCGGTGCTGCAGTAACAGATTTTACTACATCAGAAGATGTTACATATTATGCTGCATTCACAGAAGCACCACGAAAATATAACTTCACAGCGTATTCAAATGGTTCTATTCAAAAATATGGTGAAACAATTGTGACAGAAGTATTAGGCCAATTTGCTAATGATTTGGATACCATAACTCAAACAAATTTATCAAAAGCACAATTAGATGCTTTGCTTAATGCTTATTGCACAGACGGAACAACACCAAAACCAGTACCAAGTGATACTACATATCAATTCTCATATTGGCAAGTAAATATCATAGGTAATAACGTTGAGTTAGTTCCACAATATTGTTTAGCAGATGGTGATGTTATTATAACATTTGACGTTGGTTTAAGTAAATATCAAGACATTACAGGAATCGTAACTGAAATAATTCCAATAGCTGGTATGACAAGTACTAGAATTTATGTGGATAATTTCTTTGAACCATTACCATATAACGTAACGGATTATTTAAATGGCGTAATGCAGAACTTTGATTATTCCTATGAAGATGATAACTATTATTACTTCCCTAAGACACCAATTTGTTGGTCAATTGATGGGGTTAATCCACTCGCTGAAGACACAACATACTTGCTTGATTCTGCGAGCGAAGATTTAAGTTTTATTGCTTTATATGATAAGTTACCAAAACAAAAATCAGCTCAATTTATGGTTGACACTTTAGTTGGTGAAAAACTAGTAGGCATTACTGGTTATGATACTTTCTTGTATGGTGCATATGGTACCGAAATAGATCATAATCAAATTCCTGTAGCGACCAAAGATCCAGAACAATATAGTATCTATGAATATGTTTTTGATTATTGGTATTGTGAAGAAACTAAATCACCAGTTGTTCATGACTTTGATAGTGACTATACATACAAGGCAGTATTTAAGAAACAAATAAGATATATTACATTAACTTTTAATGCTACCGAGAAGGGAATCTTCCCATCAACCGGCAGCAATACATTAGTAATTAATACTTATGCAGGAGTTTCTTTTACTGATCTATTTGTTGAAGCACCAATCTATACTTGCTCAGAAGATATGACATATTATAATTACTACTTGGATGGCTGGGATCACTATGAATATTTCATCTTTGAAAATGATAGTACCGTTACAGCAAAATATAAGAAAGTGCGAAATCAAAATCCCGCACCATTAACAGGTATTAATGTAAGTAATGGCTTATTCACCGAAGATATTGCGTATAATGCTATTCCAGGTTATGAATATGATCCAATAAACAAAATGTTATCTATTACAAAAGCAGGTTTGACTTTTACTAGTTCAGATGCAGAGGCAGTTCACCGTATTAGTGTTTCGGTTATGACAAGCGATGTTACTTTCAAAAATATTAAACTTCAAAATATGCCAGGAGCTAGTTCAGTTATTAGAGTGGCACACTATGGTAGTCTAACAGAATCAGCTGAAGAACTTGCAACTATTAATATTGAAGGGCTAGTGGAAATTACTACTAATGACACTGCAGCAATCATCGCTGAAAGCGGTGCGATTATTAAAGGTGTTAATAACACTTCCCAATTAGTTGTTAATGCTGATTATACAACAAGTACGGAAAATCGTGTTAATCTAATGATGTTCTCTAAAGACGGTAATAAGATGTGTGGTAAATTTGCTAATCTAACAGTTGATATTAATATCAAAGCGGTTGCTGAAAAAAATGTTCACTCATTATATATTAATGCTGGCTATTTTGAAATTAGTAATTCTAGTATTAGCGTAGATTATATTAGTGACAATGTAACTAATAAGTATGTAATTGGGGTAGATGGAACGCAAAGTACAACTAATCCTGATAATTTACAAAGTTCATTTACATATACAAATTGTGAATGGAAACACGTTGAAAACTAAGATATGGAAAAGGCTGAAATTTTCAGCCTTTTCTTAATGTTACTTTATGTAAAAATGATTTACTTGCATGATAAATAATGTTGTGATATAATAATCAAAAATGGAGGAATAATATGAAAAGGGTTTATTTACTAGTATTGGCTATCCTTTGTATATATTAGTGGATGTGCAACAAAAGATGTTGAAGATGATGGAACAATTAAATATGAAATATTTGAACTAGCTACTGAATCAGGATATATTGGTACATACGATGAATGGTTGAATTCAATAGAAGGTCAAGATGGAAAAGAAATAGAACTATTTGTTGAAGATAATCAAATTAAATGGCGATATGTTGGTACTAGTGACTCTTTTGTTATTACTTCTCTAAATAGTCTAAAAGGTATGAATGGAACTAATGGAACTAATGCAAAAGAAGTTGAATTTTCCACTAGCCCTACTCATATTATTTGGCGATATGTGGGAAGTCAGACGTGGAATGAATTAGCAGCGTTATCTAGTTTAAAAGGCCCTACAGGTGAAAATGGTAAATCAGCATATGAAATAGCAACTGATTTAGGCTATTCTGGTTCGATTGAAGATTGGATATGTTCTCTTAATGGTTAAGATGGTAAAGAAATTGAATTAACATGTAATGATAATTATATTTGTTATAGATATGTTGGAAATAATGAGTGGATTAATTTAATTGATTTATGCTCTATAACTGGTAAAACAGTATATCAATTAGCAGTTGATTCTGGTTTTGTTGGTTCTATTCAAGAATGGCTATTATCAGATTGGGGATGCTTTCTTTCGAAGCTTAACTAATGATTTAAAAGAAATAGTTGAATAGTAATGAGATTTTATCTAGAATAACCGAATCAATTTATTTAATATAAATAATAAATAAGAGCAGATGTAAAGATATATTAATATCTTTAATATCTACTCTTTTTTTGCATCCTAAAAAAGTTTTATTTCTTTCTTCTGATACTTACTGATCAAAACCCATTGGGAAAATCTTTCAGTGACATAACCAACTCCTATGTATTACGTATACAGTATACTACATAAAAGTAAAGAACATAATTTACTTTTTAGCTAAATTGATTCAGTTATTTTATGTTATTGGTAGCTTTTCTTGAAAAAAAAGTAACTTTGTGATACAATGAATAGCATTTAAAAAAGTTAGAGAGGAAAATATGAATAATAATATTATTGAAATAAATAACTTAAACAAATCTTTTGGCAGTGTTCACGCTGTAAAGAATTTATCATTTAAAGTAAAAACTGGCGAACTATTTGCCTTTTTAGGACTAAATGGAGCTGGTAAGAGTACTACTATATCTATCATTTGTGGACAACTTGCTAAAGACTCGGGTAGTGTTTTTGTTGGTGGCAAGAATATAGATGATTCCATTGATTCAATTAAAAGTGAATTAGGAGTTGTTTTTCAAAACTCTGTGTTAGATAAGGCTTTAAGTGTAAAAGATAACCTAAAATATCGGGCTAGCTTATATGGCATCATTGGACTAGACTTTGATAAAAGACTAAAAGAGTTAACAACAATGCTTGAGTTAGATGAGATTCTTAATAGAATCTATGGTAAACTATCTGGTGGGCAAAGAAGAAGAGTCGATATTGCAAGAGCACTTCTCCACAATCCCCAAATTCTAATTTTGGATGAGCCGACAACGGGACTTGATCCCCAAACAAGAAAATCAGTATGGCGTGTGATTGATGGATTAAGAAAGAAACAGAATATGACTGTATTCTTGACTACCCATTACATGGAGGAAGCAACTGATGCTGATTATGTAGTTATTTTAGATCAAGGCGATGTTTCAGCTGAAGGTACACCACTTGATTTAAAGAATAAGTATACTGGTGACTTTATCACAATTTATAATATATTAGAAGAGGATGTTAAAAAACTCGACAAACCATATGAGCATATTAGAGATGCTTACCGAGTAGCCGTAAATAACACCGAAGAGGCAACGAAACTAATCTTAACTTATCCGACCCTCTTTAAAGATTATGAGATTACTAAGGGTAAAATGGATGATGTATTCTTAAATGTAACTGGCAAAAAGCTAGGAGGGCAACAATAATGATTTTATTAAACTTAATAGCGAGAAACACCAAGCTTTTTTTCAAAGATAAGGGAACATTTCTAACAGCATTAATTGCACCCTTAATTATCTTAATGCTTTTTGTCACTTTCTTAGGCAATATATATACAGATAGTTTTATTTCGTGTATTCCGGAAGGAATTACGGTTCCTGATAGTTTAACTAATGGTTTTGTTGGCGGTTGGCTATTATCATCATTACTTGCTGTATGTTTAATTACTGTTCCATTTACGGCGAATATGATTATGGTTCAAGATAAGGTAAATGGCATTAGAAATGATATGACTATTGCTCCGGTTAAAACATCAACTCTTGCGATTAGTTACTATGTTTCCACTTTAATTGTTTCTTTAATTATTTGTTACATAACTGTCGCTGTTGGTTTTATCTATTTAGCAATAATGGGGTGGTACTTATCAGTAGGTGACGTGTTTATTATTATCCTTGATGTCTTTGTTATGTCAATGTTTGGCACCGCATTATCATCATTTGTGTGTGGCTTATTAAAGAGTCAAGGTGGTATTACCGCAGTTACGACAATCGTTAGTGCTATTTATGGTTTCTTATGTGGAGCATATATGCCAATTAATTCATTTGGAGCTGGCATTCAAAAATTCATTAAATTACTACCTGGTACTTATGGAACTAGTTTATTACATAATCATTACATGGGTAGTGCTTTGAACGAACTAGCAAATAACCATTTCCCTCAAGAAGTAGTAAATGGTATAAGAGATGGCTTTGATTTAAATGTTACCATAGCTGGTCAAAATGTTGAAATTTACCAAATGTATTTAATAATCATTGGCAGCTGTTTGCTTTTAATTGGTGCGTATGTATTGTTAAGTGTTCTAAAGCGGACGAAAAAGACTGCTTAAGAAGGTAATAGGATATGGAGAATACTAATAAACGATTAAAGATTGTTCGAATTATTTTAATGTTTTGGACTTTGTTTATTTCATTAGGAGCTTTTTTGGGTGGGTATTGGATGCTTGCTGATCCGACTGGAAAAGCAATGGGGATGGATGCAATGCTACCATATTTCCAAGTTTTGCCTTTTGCAGATGTATTATTTCAAGA
>CAYJAQ010000007.1:0-38479 GCA_964368275.1 uncultured Staphylococcaceae bacterium | reverse complement strand
CTTTAAAACTATGATAAAAACAATTAAAATTCAAAAAGGAGCGAAATATGAGCGAAAACCGAATTAGTGACTTGTTAAAAGTATCACTTGAAAGTATTCAACAAATGGTTGATGTCAATTTAATAATAGGAGACACAGTAGATGTTGATGGTGGTGTAATCATCCCGATTGCTAAAATCAAGAGTGGTTTTATTACCGGTGGAAGTGACAAACAAAAGGAAAAAGAAGAGAAGAGCAGCCCTTTTGGCGGAGCAACCGGTGGTACAGTTACTATCACGCCTATTGCCTTTTTGTCTTGCATTAATGGACATGTCAAGGTATTACATTTAGAAGAAGAATCACACTTAATTGGTAAAGCTGTTGATGGCTCATTAGAGCTAATTAATCGTTTAATAAGTAAAATGTCATCGAAAACGGAACCTACTGTATATCCTGTCGAACGTGAATAATCCTAAGATTAAAGAAAGTCTACTATATGGTAGGCTTTTTCTTAGCAAAATAGACCATCGCTTAGGATAAATAATTAATAAATGCAATCATTTGAAAATATTACAAAATATGATATAATATATAAGTATAGAAAACATGATAGAACAACCAATTACTATTGATAATATCGGAAAGGATTTACCTATGAAAGATGTTGTAATAATTGGCGGAGGTGCCTCAGGCATATTTGCTAGTATTGTTTTGAAAAGTAAGGCCGGATCAAACGTGAATGTTACGGTAGTAGATCGCTTAGAAAAAGTTGGCCGGAAACTGTTAGCAACTGGTTCAGGCCGTTGTAATTTTACTAATCAATTTCTTGATCCCAAAAAATATAATGAACCAACATTTGTTAAACACTTATTTAAACAATTTGGTTTTAATGAAACTATTGATTACTTTACAGAATGTGGCCTTTTATCTAAAATTTCGGATGAAGGCCGGGTTTATCCTGCCTCAGAACTTGCTACTTCGATGCTTGATGTTTTACGTTTAGAGATGCGTCGTCTTGGCGTTATTGAAAAGTGCAATTTTGAAGTTAAACGAATTAACCCAGAAGGTAATGGCTATCTGATTGAGAGTGTTAGAAGTGGAACAATTACGGCAGATTATGTAATAGTTGCTACTGGAGGGAAAGCTGATTCAGTACTTGGCTCGAATGGCAGTGGTTATGCCCTACTAAAACCTTACAAAGTAGAAACAACTGATATTTTGCCAGGTTTAGTTGGAATCAAACAAGATGAAAGTATTATTAAGGGACTTGATGGTGTACGTTCAAAAGCAGAAATAACCTTAATTAACAAAAAAGATAAAAAGGTATTATGGCGTGAAGCTGGTGAAATCATCTTCAAGAAAGATGGAATGTCTGGAATTGTTATAATGCAAATGGCAACCCAAATTGCTCGTAATAGCGTTAAGAAAACGATCCCTAATGCTAATTATCTTTACAAAGTAGATTTACTTAGCGAATATAGTGAAGAAGCTCTTTGTCAATTATTTGATGATAAGATTAAACGTTTATGTGATATGACAAATGATAACCTACTAACAGGTGTTTTTCACAAAATGATAAACTTAAATCTATTGAAACGTTCGAAAATTGAACCAACTGGATATATGAATACCCTTACTAAAAGAGATATTAATCGCTTAGTTAGTAACATTAAAGAGTTAACTTTTGATGCTAAAGATACTTATGATTTTGACAAAGCCCAAGTGACGGTTGGAGGAATTGATTTAGAAGAAGTCCGTAAAGAAACCTTAGAACTAAAAAAGGCACCACGAATGTATGTGTGTGGTGAAATTCTAAATGTAGATGGCGAATGTGGTGGCTATAATTTACAATGGGCATGGACAAGCGGCTTTGTGGTAGCAAGTGCTATTGCTAGTAAGATTAATCGTGTGACTGGAGGAAAAGATGGCAACTAATAATGCAAATATTAATCATATAACGGATTTGCTTGATGAAGCTACTATGCTATATTATGAAGAAAAAGAGACGACTTATTTAGGCTGTTTAACCAAGGTGATTGAATCGTATTTAACAGGAAATGTTTTAGACGTTGAAAATGATATATTAACGCAGATTGAAACCAAATTCAACGAGATTGCGCAAATTGAATGCACGCGTGAAGAAATTCGCCAATCATTATTATTACTAGATATTAAAGGTTATAAACATGCTGGGTTTTCGCTTGACTTATTGACACCAGATGCTATTGGGATAATTTGTAGTTATTTAGTAGATGCTGCTTTATCAACGATTACCCCCAAAATCATGCCTAAGCGTAAATACCAAAAACCGGAAAAAGAAAAGTACCATGTAGTTGATATTAATTATGGCACTGGTAATCTTGCTTTAATGGTTTACAATTTTTCTGAGCATCCCCTTCGGATGATGGGTATGGAAACCAGCACATTGGTTGCTGAATATGCTTGTGCAAAGGCCAACCTTTTAGAAGCAGATATTCGCATTCTTAATCAGGATGCACTTCATTTATGTATTAGCGATGCTGATATAGTTGTTAGTGACTTAGCTGCCTATGAATATGAGGATGATACATATAATTCATTTCTCTATAATCAAGGTGTTAATTACTTTCCGTATTTGGCTATCGAAAAATATTTACAGTCAGGTCATTTAGATACTAAATATATTTATCTTATTGATAATGACTTTTTCGAACAAAAGGGCTCAAAGATTTTTAAAGAATATTTAAAGGAACACGCAGGTATTCAAGCACTAATTGCTTTACCCGAAAAGTTTTTTCAGTCAGAGCCTCGTGCTATTCTTGTTTTAAATAAACATATTGGTTGTGGAACCAATATTTACAATCTACCTAATCTAGAATATGAACAAGAATTTATGAATGTAATGAATCAAATTAAAAAATCATTGGAGGAGAAAAATTCATATGAATAACAAGGAATTGCAAAAAATAATGGTTGTTAATGCTGGTAGCTCATCTTTAAAGTTTCAATTATTGGAAATGGAAAAAGATGAAAAAAGTGAATACAGCAAAGTCTTAATTGAGGGTTTATTTGAACGGATTGGCATTGATAACCCAATGCTACGCATGAAGATCCCTAATGCGGAAGGGGAAATGGTATCAGAGGTACACGAGTTAACTATTAAAACACACGCTGATGCTGTAGAAGTATTAATGAATGTTTTAGTAAATAAAAAGATTATTAATTCACTTCATGAACTTTCCGGTATTGGACATCGTATAGTGCATGGTGGAGTAAACTTCACAGAATCAGTTGAAATTACCTCAGAAGTAATGACTGAATTAGAAAGTGTAGTTGATTTAGCTCCTCTTCATAATCGTGCTCATTTAATGGGAATAAAGGGTTTCAAAAAAGCTCTTCCTGAAGTATTCCAAACAGTTGTTTTTGATACTTCTTTCCATCAAACTATGCCAGATGAAGCATTTATGTACGCTGTACCACTTCATTGGTATACCGATTATAAGGTTCGTAAATATGGCTTTCACGGAACTAGTCATAAGTATGTTTCTCAAGAAGCTGCCAAATTCTTAGGACGTCCAGTCGAAGAACTTCGCTTAATTACCGCCCACATAGGTAATGGTGGCAGTTTAGCAGCTGTTAAATATGGTAAATGTGTTGATACTTCAATGGGCTTTACCCCACTAGATGGTATTGTTATGGGTTCGCGTTCTGGTACAATTGATCCGGCTGTGCTTGATTATGTTTCAATGAAAGAAGGCAAAAATGTCCATGAATTAGTCGAAATACTAAATAAGCAATCTGGTTATTTTGGTCTAACTGGTAAAAGTGATGCTCGTGATGTTCATCAAATGCAAAGAGAAGGCAACTATTATGCCGATTTGGTTCTACGGATGCAAGAAAAGAAAATTGCTGATTACATTGGTAGTTATTATTGCTACATGGGTGGTTGTGATGCGATTGTCTTCACAGCTGGTATTGGTGAGAAATCACCAGAAACTAGAGCAGCTGTTTGTCATCGCTTAGAAGAAGCTCTTGGAATTAAGATTGACCTTGAAAAGAATAAGATTAAAGGCGAATTAATGGAATTATCATTACCAGAATCGAAGATTAAAGTATTAGTAGTTCCTACTAATGAAGAATTAATGATTGCTCGTGATACCGTACGCTTAAAAAACGAAAAAGAAAATAGACAGTAAAAATAATTAGAGTTATTGATAAGCTTATTACCAATAACTCTTTTTTTACGCTAAAATCACCTTTTTTCGCAGGAGTAAACATCACAAAAAATTCGTATTATAAAGTTGAAAGAGGTGAAAAAATGAATTATAAGTTTATTGTTTTTATGATAATTACCATAGCTCTTTTTGGGGCATTAATGTTTATGCCAGTTGTCTATGGGGCAGAAGGTACAAGTGAAGTTGAAAAACCATTGATAATTAAAAAAGGAACTGTAGTCGATGAACAATTACAGTATCCGGGTTATGAAATTATTGATAGTAATCTAAATTATTATCTAGTAGGTACCTATTGTGTTACCTATCGAAACAGTGAAGGTAACACATACCAAAAAAAAGTTATTGTCATTGATGAAGAATTAACATGCTATTTAGATGTGGAATTATCCCGTGTTTCTCAGTATGGCAATTCGCGCTATGAAATAACCAAAGTGGTTAATATTGATAATACGAGATACGCTGTTTTAATTGAAGCAACGCCAGTTGATAGTTGGCAGATATATAAAAGTCACTATGTGGCTCTTTATGATAGGGCAAAAGAAGTATGGTGTTCTTTATATTATACTAATGTTAATGGGCAAGTTAATGACATTGCTTATGATGGGGAGTACATAATTGGTACGGGGTGGCGCAGCAACGCTGTTAATGGTTCTATTGATACAATTTTCTTTGCCTTTAATGAAACAGGCCATTGTGTCAAACGCTTAGTAATTCCTGGAGAAGGAACAGATATTGGTTATGCAATTACAGCTACTGATAGTGACTATGTAATAGTAGGAGCTACTGATTCAGTTGAGACATATTCAGCAAGTGGTAATGATAAAGATGGTTTTGTCATGCATATTGATAAAACAACCTATCAAGTAGGAGAAGTACATATATCTCCTCAAGACATTGATAACTACTTCTATGATGTAATAATTACTGATAATTGTTACTATTTAGTAGAAGCCTTCTTTGATAATGAATTTCGCTTTGTGCAAATGGATAAGCGTGGTCGTATTTTAGTTACTTCAACTTATAGTGATGAATTCCTTGTTAAAGTGCAAAGATTAATTGCTACAAGTAATAACAAGTTATACTTTTTATTATCGCAAAAAGTGGACAATCAAGCTTTTGCATATTCAGTTTACTATCTAGATGAAGAAATGAAATATCATGAGGTGTATACGGAAACCAAAGAAAATTGTCACATTCAAGATATGATGAGTGATGAGGAAAGACTAGTGCTATGTATTGTTGATGAAAGTCATAACTATGGTTATTACTACAAAATATTGGATGATAACCAAAGTGTTGTTGTTAATACTCCCAAGATTGAAACGGATTTTTACATTAAAGGTTTAGGCAGTATTAGTACAGCTGTTGGAAATAATAGTAAAGGTGATAAACTTGCAACATCAAAACATCTATTTGTTAAGATAGAAGCTCCATCGGTTGTTGAAGTAGATAATGATTTAAAGCTACCTGTTATTCTAGTTAATCAACAACCACTTATTCTAAATGAACATAAATCAAGTATTAATTATAATCTTAATGTGTTTGGTTGCTATCAATGTACGTATTACTATGAAGGCGTAGTAGACTATGCGTTTAGTCAGCTTGTAAATGTATTACCAGTAACCGGCGTAACTGATGGTGGTGTTTATGATCTTGGGTTAATATTAAAATTTAATGGACAAGCAATTCTTAATGATGAGGCTATTACTAATTATCATCAAATCACAGAAAGTGGCCAATATGAATTAATTTTAAAGGGGAAAGATGAATCGGTAGTTACAATCAACTTTAAAGTTGAACCACTAGCATTAACAGTTATTTCCGAAAAAGCCAATTACCAAGCAGAAGTAATGGCAGAAACCATATCTCATGAAAAAGGAGTGCCCGAAATAACGGTTCTTACTAATAATAATTTAGTACAACTAGATACAAATACTAGTTCGTGGATTTACCTAGTTCCAGCACTTACCACCATAGTAGGAATTGCTTTTATATTTAAGACAAGATTTTAGGAGGAATGTAATGATAAAGAGAATAATAAAAATTAGTTTTGCCCTTATCTGTTGTATGTGCCTAAATATGAAACACTTAGTAAATGCTGAAAGTGAATCTGTGCTAGAAATCGTGGAAACACCTTTTGGCAAACTAACGGAAAAAGGGACAATTAAAGCTATTAGTAATAATAATATTTTATTAGTAACAAAAGAAAAGTGGCAGATAGTTAAAAATAGTGTGGTTTGTTTCGAGAAAAACAGTGAATACCTTACGCATATTATTAGTGGTAATCTGTTAATTGTAGCAGCCAAAACCGCTGATGTAACTACTATTTATAAAGTATCACTTAGTAGTTATCAAGATAATAGTTGTTTAGGCGCTTTTTCGGATGTAAAGGCAATAATAGCAGATAATAATTATTTTTGGCTTTTGGGTTCAAAGGATAATGACGGAGCGATTGCCAAGTATGATTTTAATCTAAATGAATATTCGGTAAAACAGTACGGTGGTGACGGCTATGAATGCTTTAATCATGCCATTATTAAAGATGGTAATATATATATAGCAGGTACCAAAGATGCTCATAGTGATAATGGTCTTTTCGCAAACGTTGGTAGTTTGGGAGAGACTAAGTCATTTATTCTGCAGCTTGACGAACGTGATAATATAACTAAAATTAAGTATTTTAATGAGCAAACACCCTATGAAATAATTACCTCCTTTAAATGCAGCGCTAATAGCTTATTTGTTTTATTAGAAACGACAACTGGAGTAGTTTTATTTACGTTTGATAATGAATTGACTTGCTATGAGAAACAAGTAATAACGGAGTGTCATATATATGACATAGTCTCAGAAAGTGGTTATTATCTTCAGCTGTGTGAAGCGACGCCTAATAAAAAGCTACTAGTAAATGGTGAGGAACTAGCACTAGCAATAACAGGGGAGCTTGTTTTTTTGTCATTTCTGGACAATGTGTTATATATATACACACAATCTGGTAATTATCTTACCGAGTATGCAATATATGAGTATCATGTTAATCATTTCACGGATTATTTAATCACAAAAGATAATCGCTATTTTGTGGAAAGTGAAAATCAAAATAATACTGCTTATATTGAGGTTGCTTCTTATTTGCATAAAATAGATGTATATGTAGAAGAGATTACCCCCTTTTTTGATAAACAGATTGCGGGGGAATATGAAGCACAATTTGCTATTACCATTAACAACAATAAACAATATCTCAAAAAGGGACAAATTATTGTTGAACAGGATGTTAATATTATAGATGAATATATATATCCTACCGGGTATATGCTTAAGTTTTATGGTTATGCAATGCTCGATCATACGCCGATTTATTCGGGCTATCAATTAACTACACCTGGTGATTACGAATTAGTAATTACCGATGTGAACAATAATTCTATAACATATCACTTTAAAGTAGTTGAAAACTATTATGCTAGCAACTGTATATCACAACAATTTCTTGATTACTATGTAAATAAAAATGAAGAAATTACGCTGAGCATTAATTGCACTGAGCCCGAGCTCGTTACCAAATTAGTGGTTAATAATGAAGAAGTACTAGTTCCTAGTAGTAAAGTAACAGTTAAAGAAAATGAGATATTATTTGATTATATTGCAAGTAATCAAGCAGGTGTTACGGAAATATTAATTAATGGTATCTATTATGGTGATGCGTTTGTTGGAATCAATACTAAATATCAAGTTATGGTGTTAAAGGATGTACCTAGTCTTACAATTCAAATTACGGATGCTGCTAATCTTGCTTTTAAGGTGGTTGGTATTGAAGATAATGATTTAGCTATTCTAGATATTGAGACAACAATAACTGAAGCTGGGCGTATCATAAAAACAGCTAACTCATACCTACAAAATCAAACTATTAGTCTTAAAGATCTAAAACTAGATACTTACTATCAAATAAAACTAGATTTAGTGTATGACTTAGGTGATGGTAATATAAAAAAAGTAAACTTTTTTAATTATGAAGGGCAGCAGAAAAAACTAATAGATGAGTTTATTAAACTTGATTTTACTTATCAACAAAACAAACTAACCGATGTATTAATTGACGTACAAACAGCTAATTACCATTTAGAATTAAAACAATTAAAAGTAGGAGAACAAAATTTAGCAAGCATCTATCAACTTAAACGAAATTACACAACATTAATCATTTGTATTTTTCTAACTATTATAAGTATTGGGACACTTGCTACAATCTACTATTTAAAAAGAAGGAAAGAAAAAGGTATATTAAACTGACAATTAAATAAGTCATTTATAATATACCAGAAATATTTCAATAGTTAGTTTATTTGTTATGCCCTTGAAATAAGTCACAAATTGTGATATACTAAAATAAAAGAGATCAGTATTTCAAAAGGAGTAACATATGAAGCTATGTAATTTATATGTAAAAACGGAATATTCCCTGTTGCAAAGTTCATGTGCCCTTGATGAACTGATTGCAAGGGCTAAACAAGATAATTACTCTGCTTTAGCAATTACTGATGAAGGTAATATGCATGGGGCTATTAAGTTTTATGAGAAATGCGTCAGCAATAATCTAAAGCCAATTATTGGTCTTAAGATTACATATCACTATGATAACAATGAGAATGATTTGTTGTTATATGCCATGAATACTTTTGGGTATCAGAATTTAATGAAGATAGCAAGCCGCAGCAAACTAAATAGTGGTTTTGTTGAACTAGAATATCTAGAAAAAACGACAATGGGTGTTTTAGCAATAATGCCGACAGATGTCAAATTAATTCAAAGCTTACTTAACAATTCTTCAAGTAGTTTATCTCACCTTAAGTTACTACAAACTTACTTTGATAAATTCTATTTTGGTATGCTTAATCAAACCACAGAAGATATCAAACAGTATGAATATATTAAAGATTTTTCAGTGAATAATCAAATAAAGCGGGTTGCTCTTGCACCAATATGCTATTTAGATAATGATGATCAAGATGTCTATCAAGTTTTAATTGGTATTAAAAATGGTAAACTTAGTCCCTTAAGTGAAAGGGAAGAAAAAATGATGTATCAATCGCCTCGATCATTACAAACTATTTTTGCTAATGATTATGAAGCACTAGCTAACATTGAAAAGATTGTCAATGATTGTAATGTAACTATTGATTTTAGTCATTATCACTTGCCGCAGTATGACGAGAATATTGAGGCTTATCCATATCTACAAGCATTATGTCAAAAAGGACTTGCTAAAAGATTAAAAGATAAAATCAGTGATGCTAATTATACTTCTGAGCAAAAAATGCGAATTGAGCAGCACTATCGAAAACGCCTTGATTATGAGCTAGAAACAATTAATAGTATGGGTTTCAATGATTATTTCTTAATAGTATGGGATTGCATTAAGTATGCTAAGAAAGAAGGCATTTATGTGGGACCAGGTCGAGGATCTGCTCCTGCTTCTTTGGTTAGTTATTCATTAGGTATTACTGATATTGATCCCATTGAGCATAAGTTACTATTTGAGCGTTTCTTAAATAAAGAGCGAATATCTATGCCAGATATTGATATTGATTTACCTGATGATGAAAGAGACACCGTAATAAAATATGTCGGCAAGCGATTTGGTAAAGAGCATGTTGCTCATATTGTTACTTTTGGAACATTCGCAGCTAGATCAGCTATTCGTGATGTTGCACGAATGTTAAAACTAGATGAGATTAGACTTAAAGAAATATTAAAACATATTAATAAAGAGCCATATGTTAGTCTAGCCACAATTGTATCTAAAAGTGAAGCACTTCAAGAATTAATGATAAATCATGATGATATAAGAAAAGTAATTAAGATATCTTTAAAACTAGAAGGCTTACCTCGTAATACTTCAACTCACGCTGCTGGTATTATTATCACTAAGTATGATTTAGTAAACTATACACCAGTTGATTTGGGTTTGAACGATATTTTCCAAACCCAATATGAAGCGAGCGATCTTGAGAAACTGGGAGTATTAAAAACGGATTTTTTAGGCTTACGCAATTTAACTAACATTAAAAAATGTGTTGATAGTATAAAAGAAGAACAACCAAATTTTGAATTGCCTAAAGAATATAATGACCAAAAAACCTTTGAGATGTTAGCTAGAGGTGATACTACCGGAGTTTTCCAATTAGATTCAGCCGGTATTAGGAAAGTACTAAGAGATTTACGTGTTAGTAGCTTTGAAGATGTTTCAAGTGCTATTGCACTATATCGCCCCGGCCCAATGGAAATAATACCAACCTTTATTGAGCGAAAATTTGGGTGGGAGAAAGTAATCTATCCCCATCCCGATTTAGAGACTATTTTAAAAGATACATATGGTACAATTGTATACCAAGATCAGATAATGCTAATAGCCTGGAAATTTGCGGGGTACAGTTTAGGTCAAGCTGATATTTTACGCCGTGCTGTATCAAAGAAAAAGAAAGATGTTTTGGAAAATGAGCGAATTCATTTTGTTGAGTCATCAATTAAAAAAGGCTATACTTCAGAAACCGCTGAACTTATTTATGACTATATTGTAAAATTTGCTAATTATGGTTTTAATAAAGCCCACAGTATCTCGTATGCTGTAGTAGCTTATCAAACGGCTTATTTAAAAGCTAATTATCCAGAACATTACTTTTGTTCACTAATGAGTAGTGTCATTGGAGCTGACAATATGTTAGCTGGCTATGTTAACGAGACTACCCGCAAGGGTATAAAAGTATTAGGACCAAGTATTAATACGAGTAACATTTCTTTCTTAGTTAATAATCATCAAATTCTTTTCCCAATAACAGCTATTCAAGGAATTGGCATGGCAAAAAGTGCTGAGTTAATTGAAGAAAGACAAAAGGGCAAGTTCCGTAGTTTTGATGATTTTGTGATTAGAACTAAAGATATTATTCCTGCTTCCCTTTTGGAAAACATAATCTATGCAGGTGCACTAGATGAATTCGGTTTAACAAAGAAAGCAATGATTGATAATTATGGTAGTATTATAAATCGTGGTCAATATTCATTTGTTGCCAATTTAGTAGCTACAACTTATGATGAAGAGGAATTTCCGTATGGTATTTTACTTTCTAAAGAAAAGGAAGTTCTTGGTTTAAATCTAAAATATAACTTCTTATATCAGTATCAGCATCTTTATCGTAATCCTAAGATTGTACATATAGCTGATGTAAAAGATAAAGTCTATGTATATGTAATTGGTATTTTGAAAAAAGTTAAAGAAATAACGACAACCAAAAAAGAGTTGATGGCATTTTGCGATATCACTGATGATACGAGTGATTTAAATGTCACAGTGTTTCCAAGGTTATATATGGCAACACCAAAATTAATTATTGGTCAAGTCTATCAAATATATGGTAAAATAGAAATGAGAAAAAATCAGCTACAGATGGTGGCTGAAGAAATAAAACTTATGTAGGAGGCAAATTATGAAAGTTTTATGTTTTGACATTGGGGGAACCGACATTAAATATGGTATTGTGAAGGATGGTAAAGTACTAGTCAAAAAATCAATGCGTACGGATGCCTTTTTAGGAGAAAAAGCAATTATCGATAAGATTGTTTTAGCGTCTAAAGAATTGTTAAAGGAACATACAGTAGTTGGCGCCGCCGTAAGTTGTGCTGGTTCAATTAATTATGAAACTGGCGAGATTCTTATACCATCAGAAAGTGCAAAATGCATGAAAGGTATGAACTTTAAAAAGATTTTTAAAGACAATTTTTATCTTGATTGTGTAGCTGATAATGATGTTAATTGCTTTGCAAAAGCCGAAGCAATTGATGGCTTTGCTAAAAAATGCAAACAATTTTTGATGATGACACTTGGCACTGGTATTGGTGGTGCTATAGTAAATGAAAAAAACGTTTGGCGTGGCCTTCATTACAATGGTGGCGAATTTGGCAGAATGCTTCTAGGAAGCACTGAACAAAAATATGAAAGTATTGGTGCGACATCAGTCTTAGTTCGCAATGCTCGGAAGGCAGGCTTAAAAGTAGAAAATGGTATTGATATGTTTAGATTGTTTGATGAAAAAGATCCCAAAGCAATCACCATAGTAAAAGATTGGTATCATGATGTTGCTTGGGGCATTGCTAATTTAATATATATCTTTAATCCAGAAGCTGTTGTTATTGGTGGTGGTGTCGCTAATCGCAGTACTTTGTGCACTGAGATAAAAAGAGAGTTGAAGAAAATACTAAACCCTGATTTTTATGATACGGTTAAGTTGCTTAATTCAAAATTCGGCAATGATGGTGGAATGATAGGTGCTTATTACAATTTCGCCGAGACAAGAAAGTAGGATAACATGGAAGAAAGAGTAAAACAAAGAATTGCTAGTTGGCAAAATTATTCATCATTAGAACAAACATTAAAAGATGAATTAGCTACTTTAGAAGAAGAAGCTTTAAACGATGCATTTTACACTGATTTAGCTTTTGGCACCGGTGGAATGCGCGGTGTTATAGGTGTTGGTACTAATCGAATGAATATATATGTTATTCAGAAAGCTACTTATGGCTTTTATCAGTATTTAGCAAACAAATATAATGATATTCAAGAACGTGGTGTTGTGATTTCATATGATTGCCGATGTGGTTCTTATGAATTTGCTTTAAGAGCTGCAGCCGTATTTGCGACTAATGGAGTAAAAGCATATTTATTTAGTAATCTTAGACCTACCCCAGAATTAAGTTTTTCCGTTAGATATTTAAATTGCGTTGGTGGTATAATGGTTACAGCGAGTCATAATCCCCCTGAATATAATGGCTATAAGATATATGACGAGGATGGCTGTCAGTTAATACCTGAAGAAGCTGATAAAGTAATTAATAATATTAATGCTATCACTGATATGTTTTCAATACCAGTAGAAGATGGTAAGACATTAATAGGTGAAGGAAAAATTGTATTAATTGATAAAGAAATTGATAATGCTTATCTAGCAAGAGTTAAAGAAGTAACTGTTCAAAAAGTAAAAAAGAATAATATCAGAATAGTTTTTACCCCTTTGCATGGAACAGCTTCTGTTCATTTAGCTGATCTATTAAAAGAAGAAGGATACGATGTTGTCCCTGTTGCTGAACAAATGATAACGGATGGTAATTTTTCAACAGTTAAATCACCTAACCCCGAAGAAGCAACGGCTTTTGAATATGCAATTAAACTAGGAAAGAAAGTCAATGCTGACATATTGTTAGCAACAGATCCTGATGCAGATCGCATGGGAATTGCTGCGAAAGATGACAATGGTGAATATGTGCTATTGACAGGCAATCAAACAGGTGCAATTCTTTTAGATTATTTAGCTCGTTATAAAGAACACGGTCCTAAAGCTATGGTATACAACACAATTGTTACATCTAATTTAGCAAAAGCAATTTGTGACAAGCATGGTTTACAACTTGTTCAAACATTAACTGGTTTTAAGTTTATTGGTGAGCAAGCTAAATTAATTGAAAATACTGATGCGGAATTTTTCTTTGGCTATGAAGAATCATATGGTTATGTAATTAAAGATTTTGTTCGCGACAAAGATTCACTTCAAGCATCACTATTACTAGCAGAAGTAGCTTCCTTCTATAAGGAGCGGGGCAAAACGCTTGTAAATGTTTTAGAAGATATTTTCCGTGAATATGGTTATTATTTAGAAGGTGTTCAAAATATCTATTTAAAAGGCCAAGAAGGCAGTGCTAGAATTCAAAGAATTATGAAAGCCTTCCAACAAATGAAGATTAGCGAGATTGCTGGTAAAAAAGTAAAAGCTATGGAAGATTACGACCTAGGTGTTCGTTACGAATCAGGCAAACGGATTAAGCTTGACCTTCCTCAATCGCTAGTCGTTAAATATATTTTTGATGATGATGGTTGGTTTGTTTTGCGTCCATCTGGCACAGAACCTAAATTAAAAGTTTATATCGCGATTGTTGAAGATGAAAGAGCGAAAGCAGAGGCGTTTATTGAACGTTTAAAACGGGTTGTTTCCCTATTGATTGATGAGGTAGAATAATGATAAAGATAAATTATCAAAACACATTACTAACAGAAGAGACTATTTTTAGTCAGCAATTAAAAGTAGAAAAGGCTTATCAAACATTAATAAATAAAACAGGTGCTGGTAATGATTTCTTGGGTTGGTTGCGCTGGCCGGAAGAATATGATCAAGAAGAGTTTAGTCGAATATTAAAATGTGCTGAAACAATTAAAAGTAATTCTGATGTTTTAGTCGTTATTGGTATAGGTGGCTCTTACTTAGGAGCTAAGGCCGTAATTGAAGCCCTTAAGCCTTATTACCCTACTAATAAACAAGTTGAAGTAATTTTTGCTGGACATACTTTGTCATCCACTTATGCTAGTGAGTTACTTGCTTATCTAAAAAATAAAAACTTTTCGATTAATGTTATATCTAAATCAGGCACAACAACGGAACCAGCAATTTCATTTCGATTATTGAAGGGTTTATTAGTTGAAAAATATGGTGAATTAGCAGCAAACAAGCGGATATACGCGACAACTGATTTAGTAAAAGGTGCTTTAAGAGTACAAGCTAATGAATTAGGCTATGAGACATTTAATGTTCCAGATGATATTGGTGGCCGCTATTCAGTTTTTACTGGAGTTGGTTTATTGCCAATAGCCTGTGCAGATATTGATATTCAGGCTTTAATGCAAGGTGCAAAACTAGCTATGGATGATTGTTATCAAAAGCCATTTGCTGAAAACGGTGCTATGTTGTATTCAGCAATTCGTAACTTAATGTATGAACAAGAAAAACAAATTGAAATATTAGTTTCTTTCGAGCCCAAGTTATCATATATAAGTGAATGGTGGAAACAATTATTCGGAGAATCAGAAGGAAAAGATCATCAAGGTCTCTTTCCAGCAAGCCTAGTATATTCAACTGACTTACATTCACTAGGGCAATATGTTCAAGATGGTAAACGTATTATGTTTGAAACAGTACTAAATGTAAAAAAACCAGAAAAAGATATTACCTTAACTAAAGCTTCCAGTGACTTAGATGGCATTAATTATTTAGCGGGAAATACGCTTGATTATGTCAATAAACAAGCAATGCAAGGAACAATATTAGCCCATGTAGATGGTGGCGTTCCTAATGTAATACTGGAATTTGACTGCCTAGATGCAGAACACGTAGGTTATTTATTGTACTTCTTTATGTTTAGTTGTGGTTTATCTTGCTATATGTTAGATATTAACCCATTCAATCAACCTGGTGTAGAAAGCTACAAGAAGAATATGTTTGCTCTTTTAGGTAAACCTGGTTATGAATCATTAAGCGAAGAATTAAAGAAAAGAATTTAAAAGCATACTGCAGTATGCTTTTTGCATTTTCATTGTAAAAAAGGCATTTATTTGGTATAATAGTAATGAGGTAAATAACATGGTAATTAAGTATCAATTAATAAAAAAAGATCCACACTCAATGGCACGTTTAGGAGTTATTACAACACCACATTCAACTTTTGAAACCCCTATATTTATGCCAGTTGGGACACAAGCAACAGTTAAGACTTTGACAAAGGAAGAACTAGAAGCAGCAAATGCCCAAATTATTCTCGGAAACACTTATCATTTGTGGAATCAACCGGGTACTGATATTATGGAAAAAGCTGGTGGTCTACACAAATTTATGAATTGGGATCGTTCTATCTTGACTGACTCGGGTGGATTTCAAGTCTTCTCACTTGCTAAACTCCGTGATATCAAAGAAGAAGGAGTTACTTTTAAACATCACAAAAGTGGCGCAAAGTTATTTTTATCACCAGAAATAGCTATTAGTATTCAAAATAGCTTAGGCAGTGATATTATGATGAGTTTTGATGAATGCCCCCCCTATCCTTCAACTAGGGAATATATGGAACAATCAGTTGAAAGAACAATTCGTTGGGCGAAACGGGGATTAGAAGCTAATAAGAATAAAGATACTCAGGGTTTATTTGGCATTGTTCAAGGTGGTAATTTTGAAGATATTCGAAAGCATTGTGCTGAAGAATTGGTTAAGCTACCTTTTGATGGTTACTCCATTGGTGGATTAAGCGTAGGTGAGCCGAAGGAAATTCAAAATGAAGTCTTATCATATACTACACCGCTATTGCCTGTTGACAAACCGCGTTACCTAATGGGAGTTGGATCTCCAGGAGCTATCTTAGATGGTGTTGAAAGAGGTATTGATATGTTCGATTGTGTGTTACCAACACGGATAGCACGTCATGGTACAGCAATGACAACATATGGAAGAATTCTTTTAAAAAATAAAGAATTTGCTGAAGATTTCTCACCAATTGATTCAGAATGTGATTGTTACGCTTGTAAAAATTACACACGTGCTTATATAAGACATTTAATTAAAGCTGATGAAATGTTAGGACAACGTTTAATTAGTATTCATAACACGCGCTTTTTGCTAAGACTAATGGAGAATATTCGTTTAGCTATTAAAGAGGATCGCTTTCTTGAATTTAAAGAATCTTTTTATGAAAAGTACGGTTTAAATGATAATGAGAAGGATTTTTAGTATGAAAAAGAAATACTTAATTGGACTTTGCTTATTAGCACTTTTGGTTCTAACTAGTTGTGATAAAGTTGTTACCCATGAAGGTGGAGTTGAGATAACTGTTCCTGCTGTCTTAAAACCATATCTAGTGTATGAAGGGGAACTTCCTAAAATGTTCTTTGAATATGAGGGAACAGTTAATGTTGCCGACTTCAGTGTAAGTAATCGGATGATTTTTGCTAAAAATGATTTTTATCATTTTAGCGATCAGTTTGCTAAACATATGGCAAAAGTTGATGAAAATTCCCTTATTACTAGTAGTGTTAATCAAGAAGGCGATTATAAAGAAGCCCGCTTTGGTGGTGATAAATTACTAATTGATACGCCTGATGAGTATTCACAGGAAGTGATGAAAGTATCTTGGGATGAGACAGGAACTCGGTATTCGTATTTATACCGGACATTTGTAAGTGATGGTAAACGATATTATGTTTCAACATATGCCAATAATGTGATGATGACAATGGAAATGCCTCTACTTGTTTCTAATAAAACAGGTACTAATCGTATCTATTTATTGTCATTACCTTATGATACTAAATATGAAGTAAGCGGTAATTTAAAGATTGACAGTCTTGTTGAGAAGGATACTTACTTAGATGAGAATTATTATAAATTCTTTTATCCAGCATATATGAATAGAGTAGCTAATGTTGCTACAAAAATTGAAATGGTAAAAGAATGGTATATTATGTATTGTAACGGCAAGGAAGAGAATGGTCAATTCACCTTTGAATATTTAGGAAACAAATTCGCCATTGACTTCACTATCAAAACTTCTGACATCGACGGCTTCCAAATAATTCTACTATAGCATATAATGGATAAATGTGAGTTTATCCATTTTTCTTTGCTCATAATAATGTTAGTTTCTTAATAGAATGTAATGGTGATTAAAATGCAAAAGCGAATTGATTATTCATTACTAATAGCAGTACTAGGATTAGTAGTATTTGGTCTATTGATGGTATACAGTGCCAGTAATGTTGTGGCTATGTACAAATACAATGATGCATTTTACTTTTTAAAGAGGCAAACACTTTTTGCATTTATTGGTGTAACCATAATGGTAATTATAAGTAGAATAGATATATATAATATAAGGAAACATACAGCCCTAATCTTCTATGTCAGTTTAGCACTTCTAATCTTAGTGTTAATTCCCGGTGTGGGGTTAGTTAGAGGCGGAGCACGCAGTTGGATAGGTATTGGTGTGTTTAGCATTCAACCCGCTGAATTTATTAAATTAGCATTAATTCTTCTACTAGCAAAATATTTAAGTAGTTATTATAAAGAAGTCAAAAAGTTTAAAATTTTTCTGATGTTACTTGCTATAATAGGAATAATATTTGGACTTATTATGTTACAGCCGGACTTTGGAACTGGTTTAGTCATTGTAATAAGCACGATTATTTTATTATTTATCAGTGGAGCACCCTACAAATATTTCGTTGGTTTGGCGGCGCTGGGTGTTCTAGGAATGGCTGCTTTGATAATAAGTGCGCCATACCGGTTAGAGCGAATTTTTGCATTTATTAATCCCTGGTCAGATCCTCTGGGGAGTGGTTTTCAAGGAATTCAATCATTGTTTGCGATTGCACCTTCTGGTATTTTTGGACTTGGATATAATAGAAGTATGCAAAAACATTTCTTTTTACCTGAGCCCCAAAATGATTTTATTTTTGCAATTGTTTGTGAAGAATTAGGGTTAATAGGTGGCATTATTTTAATTGGTGTTTATCTATTTATTCTTATTAAAGCAATCAAAATTAGTGTTCGTGTAGATAATTTATATCTATCTTTCCTAGCACTAGGACTAGGAATTTCCTTCTTCATGCAAGTGTTTATAAACATCTCCGTGGTTATTGGCTTACTACCTATAACCGGAATAACCTTGCCAATTATTAGCTATGGCGGCTCGAGTTTGATAATATCTTTAATGAGTTTAGGTCTGCTTTTAAACATAAGTAGATACCAAGAAAGTAGGTAAAATGAATCTAAAATGTCTTATTTTTGTAGCTGGAGGAACCCTTGGGCATATTAATCCGGCGTGTACTGTCATCAAGGCTTGGCGCCAAAAACATCCTTTTTATCATATCATTTTTATTGCTACTTCTAAAGAAAAGAAATATCACAATATGTTAATAGCTAGTGGTGTTGATGAAGTAATCTATTTAAACTTGCAAGGCATTAGTAGGAAAATATCATTTAACAACATAATTACTTTATTTAAAATTTGGAAGGCCAATAGTCAGATTAAGCAGTTAATTAAAGTAAATAAACCACAAGTAGTAATAGGTATGGGTGGGTATATTAGTGGTGTAGTAGTTAGAGTTTCCAATAAAATGAAGATACCAGTCATTGTGCATGAACAAAATAGTATTATGGGTCTGGCTAATCGTTTATGTCTTAATAAATGCAAGACCATGTTAGTTTCAATGCCGGTGTTCATTACTCATGATGCGATTAAAGTCATTGGCAATCCTCGTTTAGATGAGGCTAAAATGTATCAAAAGTTTTACCAAAAAGGTAATCGGATCTTAGTAGTATCAGGCACTTTAGGCGCAAAAGTAATAAATGATCAGGTAATTGCGTTTTTAAGTAGTGCTGATAGTTTAAATTATCAAACCACCTTTATTACCGGGGAACGGTATTATCAAGAAGTAAAAGCTGCTTTGCCTGATAAAAGTCACTATAAAGTATTGCCATTTTCCAATCAACTTTTAGAACTAATGAGCAATAGCAATCTCATTATATCGCGCTCAGGAGCCACTAGCATCTTTGAAATAATCGGTTTAGCAGTACCTGCTATTCTAATCCCTTCACCTAATGTCACTGATAATCATCAATATTTTAATGCTAAATACTTACTAAACAATTCAGCATGTTCTTTAATTCTAGAAGATGAATTAAATTTAGAATCACTAAATAAAGCAATCAAAAACACAATAAATAATCAAGTATATCGTGATAATCTTCAAAAGTTAGCCAGATGCCATCCTACAGCTGATTTTGTAAAGGAGATTGAAGATGTCACTAGCAGCTATCAAAGATAGAATAAACAAACTTGGCGTTATTAGTGAAAACATCACTTTTAGTAAGAAGACAACCTTTAAAATAGGAGGGCATGTTGCTTTATACATTGAACCATATGGTATAGCAGAATTAGGTAAATTGGTACAAATTCTCAATGATGCTAAAGTACCTTATTACGTAATTGGTAATGGCACTAATATTTTAGCAAGTGATGATGATTTTGATATTGTTCTTATTTGTTTAAAAAGATTAAATAAAATTAGTGAGGTAAAAAATCAAATAATTCTAGAAGCTGGCGTGCAAGCTCCATATGCAGGGCGTCAACTAGCAAAAAGAGGATATGATAAGACCCTCTTTATGGCAGTCATCCCTGGTACTATTGGAGGGCTAATTAATATGAATGCTAAAGCTTATCATCAGATGACAAGTGATTGTTTAGAAAGAGTTGACTATATTAACCAACTTGGGAATCTAGAGACTTGTTATATGGGAAAAGGCTGTAATTATCCTAAAGGTTTATTTCAAAAAAACAATTACATCGTTGTAAGAGGCTATTTTTCCTTTCCAAAGAAACTTGATGGTACACCCCTCAAACGTATCAATGAAGCCATTCAGCGTAAGAAGCAATCACAACCATTAGGCAGTTACAATGCTGGGAGTGTTTTTAGTAATACGGCTGATATTAGTAGTTGGAAATTAATTGATAAAGTAGGTTTTCGCGGTTATCAGCTAGGTGATGCCAAAGTAAGTGATATTCATACCAACTTTTTTATCAATATGGGAAAGGCAACTTTTAACGATATGATGGCACTTCTAACAATGGTAGAAAGCGCTGTTTATCAGAAGTACCATATCTCATTAGTAAGAGAAATAGAAATTGTCACACCTTGTGACTTTCCCCCAGTCTAATTATTCACTTTTGAATATATTATGATTGGGAGGAATATATGAATAATACACATATTAATTATTTTGCTTATCCGTATAATGAGCGAATAGCAAAAGAAAAAGCAGTCTTTGCCAATCCTTTAGAAGGATTTATTAAAGGCAATATGCAAAACGATCTTTATCAAGGGTATAAGAATTATTCGATTGAACCAACCGTTGAAATCAATGGCGATTTATTACCATTAATGACTTATAGTTTTGCTTGTAATGATTTAGGATTATATCTTGATTTACATCCAACTGATATGAAAGCATTAGCATTATTTAATGAATGCAAACGTAACTATGACGTAGCAGTTAAGCAATATGAAGCTGACTATGGGCCACTTTCACTGATGATGAACACTGGTAATACTTGGGAATGGTTAAGCAATTGGCCATGGGAGGTTGAGTAAATGTTTAGTTACAAGAAACTTTTACCATATCCAGTGAATATCACTAAGCCTGATTTAGCAATGGCTAAAATAATAATTACCCAATATGGTGGACCTCAAGGAGAACTTGCTGCTGCACTACGCTATTTAAATCAACGATTTACGATGCCAGACGATCGAGGCAAAGCATTATTAACAGATATTGGTACAGAAGAACTTGGCCATGTTGAAATGATTTGCACAATGCTGCGCCAATTAACACAAGGTGCAACGAAAAAAGATTTTGAAAAAGCTGATATGAGTGCATACTATGCTGAACATGGTATTGATCTTTTTCCAGCAAACGGTGATGGTGTCCCTTTCACAACGGCCTATATTTCCGCTGTTGGTGATCCAATTGCCAATATAATGGAAGATATGGCAGCTGAAGAGAAAGCACGTGCTGTTTATGAAAACTTAATTGATCTAGCATCAAGTGATGAAGTAATTCAACCACTATTATTCTTGCGTCAAAGAGAAGTAGTTCATTTTGCCCGGTTTAAAGAATTGTTAGAATACTATCAACAAAAAGGTTACAAAAAGCAAAGTTAATTTGCTTTTTTGTTTTGAATCAGTATTTTAATTTCTAAACAAGTGACGACATATGTCAGTGCTTAAAGGACAATGCAAGGTAATAATATTAATGATTAGCAAGCTTTAAAAAAAGATTATCAAATTCCCTATCTTACTTTCGAAAAAGTGTTATGATATTATCACCCTAAATGATAATAAAAGATTATCGACTAATTGAAGTTCGAAAATAACAAAATAATAAAAGTTAATTCTTTATTTGAAAATTAGATTGGTAAGTGTTATAATAATAATGCTAAGAAAGTAACATTTTAGTTTGAGGACAAGCTATTATGTAAATATAAGAAAGGAGCTAAAAATATGAAACTACCTGATACTGAATTATTACCAGGAAAACCAATATTAAAAGTTGTTGGTGTTGGTGGAGGTGGCGGTAACGCCATAAACCGAATGATTGAAAATGATGTGCGTGGGGTTGAATACATTGCGGTTAACACTGATTGCCAGGTTTTACGTTTATCAAAAGCGGAAGTGCGTATTCCAATTGGTAAGGAAATTACCAAAGGTTTAGGTGCTGGTGCGAATCCTGAAGTAGGTCGTCGCTCTGCTGAGGAATCAGAAGAAGAGCTACGTGCAGCAATTAAAGATGCTGATATGGTATTTGTAACAACTGGTATGGGTGGTGGAACCGGAACTGGTGCTGCTCCTGTAATTGCTAAATATGCTAAAGAAATGGGTGCTGTTGTTGTCGGTATTGTTACTAAGCCATTTGGCTTTGAAGGCAAAAAGAGAATGCAACAAGCATTACAAGGCATTGAAAATATGCGTCCATATGTTGATACCCTAATCATTGTTCCTAATGATAAACTATTAGAAACAATTGGAGCTAATACAACTTACCTAGAGGCATTTAGAGAAGCTGATAATGTACTACGCCGCGGTGTGCAGGGTATTTCCGAAATTATATCATTACCAGGGTTAATTAACGTTGACTTTGCTGATGTTCGCACAGTTTTGCAAGGTAAAGGTACTGCCTTAATGGGTATTGGCATTGCTAGTGGTCCTAATCGTGCAATTGAAGCTGCTCGTCTTGCAATTAGTAGCCCATTACTAGAAATTGATATTAATGGTGCGACTGATGCAATTGTTCAAATAACAAGCGATGTTGATATTACAATGAAGGAAATTGAAGATGTTATTTCTGAAATTAGAAATGCTTCATCTACAGAAATTGATATCATTCATGGAACAGGTTTTAATCTAGACTTAGAAGGTGAAGTTGTTGTTACCGTAATCGCTACTGGTTTTGATCAAACTGCAGCGAAAATGAAGAATGATCGCCAAGTAGTTCACACAGAAACAAAGGAACAAATTGTAGAAGAAAGCAAACCAATGGAGCAAAATGTAAAAATTGAAACTGGAAGCGGTGAGACTAAAGAAAAGGCTCCATTACCAGAACGTCCTAAAACAGATACTAAGATTCCTAATTGGTTACAAAACCGTTTTAAATAATAAAATAGAGATAGTTGAATTTGGCTCTTGAAAATAGTTTGTGCTTTTGTGCTTAGGAGCACAAAGCGTAAACTACTTATGAGTTATTAAACACAAAACTAAAAAAGGCTGTAAGATTTAGTTCTTCAGCCTTTTTGCGTACAAAAATAATATCATTTTTAATTATTTATTTTTCATCGTATATAATATTTTAGCTCTAAAGACATCAAAGTTTTTATATTCAAAACCTACCCTTTTGATTACTTTACAAAAATTGTTTTTGCTTTCAATAAAACCATTTGTAATTCTTGATTTAGTAAGAGGATTAATAATGAAAGAATTAACAATCTCTTTCTTCCAAGATTTGTAAGTAAGTGTTACTTGTTTTAATTCAGGAATTTGGTATTCGGATGTATTTACTTTATCACACCACTCAAGAAGTTTTTGTTCAGCTTCATCATGTTTAGTCAAATTGGAAAATTTGTAAAAGTTTTGAAGTAAACTATAAGCTTCTTCAAGATCTTTGCCAAAATTTGCAATGTATTCAATTATTTGTTGATAAGTCATTTCTTTTTTAACTAAGCACAAAACTTGAAATTCATTCGAAGCACAAGCACAAAAGCACAAACTATTTTCAAGAACCAAAATAATTTAGAAAGAAAATGAAATAATTAATCAGTCCTAGACACTAAGGCACAGTACTTCGGTAGTGTGTCTTTTTTAACGCTTGCTAGGTATCCCAGAAACACAATAAATTAATAAATAGTAAATATGAACCACTAATTACTTAGTAAAGTTAAGATAAATGTATTTAAAAAATCAACTCAATCTATTTAGCAATAAACAAAAAAGCAAGAAACAATAATCTGTACACCTTTTGACAAATAATTATTAGTAAAGTAGTTATAATGCTTTTGGTGGTAACAATGATTGTCTATTTAGATTTAGTAATAATATCGACTATCTTTGTTAATTATGCTTTTTTAAAAACATTAGCGATTATTTTCCAAGTTAAAATTATTTGGTATCGCATTTGTTTAGCACTAATTATATCAGTTTTAGCATTAATGCTCTTTATCGTGCCTATTAGTTATATATATAACATTCGCTATCTTTTGGGAATTCTAATTGGTTTAATTGCCTTTCCTTTTAAAAAAAATACTTCTTATGTTGCTTTGATTGCAAGTTTTTATTTCGTTAATTTAGCATTTATTGGAACATTGGTGGTCTTTAATATAAATAACTGGCTGTTGATGGTGGTAGCTGTCATATATATAATCATTATCTATGCAGTTCAATATTTTGCAAAAGCAGGCATGAAAAGACAATGCTTTGAATACAATGTAAAACTGGCATATGATAATACTAAATATAAAGCGTTATGGGATACTGGGAACGTGAGTTCCTTTCTAGGAATGCCAGTTGTTTACTTTTCCAAGAAGTATTTGAACAAAAACTTCAGTTACTTGGGTGAATTAGAAGTGATAAGCATTCATGGAAAAGAAAACTTGCCAATATATACAGGACCTAGCTTAGTAATCAGGAAACAATATTATCAAGTAGTGTATAGCTTTGTTGAACTGACTGATTATGATATAATTCTAAATCAACATATGAGGGGGAAAAATGATTAAGTTATTGATTAAAATTATTAAACGTTTATTCAAAAAATCAACTATTAGCAGTTGTTTCTATATCAACAGCAATAACATCTTACCACCACCACTTGCTGAAGAAGAAGAGACGGCTCTTCTTTTAAAAGTGCAAGAGGGTGATTTAGAAGCACGTAATTTATTAATTGTCCATAACTTGCGTTTAGTTGTCTTTATTGCTAAAAAATTTGAAATGACAAGAATTAATATAGAAGATTTAGTTAGTATTGGTTCAATGGGATTAATTAAAGGTGTACAAACTTTCAAGATGGATAAAAACATTAAGCTAGCTACTTATGCTTCACGTTGCATCGAAAATGAGATATTAATGTATTTGCGCAAAACGACAAAGATTCGCCAAGAACTATCATTAGATGAAGTACTTAGTGTAGATAGTGAAGGCAATGAAATGATGCTGAGTGATGTGTTAGGGGACAGCAGTCCATTATCCCTTCATGAATTAACAGAAGAAGAGGACTTACAAAACTTATATACCGCACTCAATAAACTAAATGAACGTGAGCGTGAAATAATAGTTATGCGCTTTGGTTTGAAGGGTGATCCACCATTAACACAAAAAGAAGTAGCTGATATTCTTGGTATTTCACAATCTTACATATCACGACTGGAAAAAAGAATTATTGATAAGATGCGACAGGAAATTGAAAACCTAGTAAAAGTTTCCTAATTAAAATAATAGCTACTTGCATTTTTTTGTGCGTTTTTAATCATACTCCAAGTGGAGGTGTTAAAAATGCGGGGAAAAGTAGAAATTACCGGAATCAATACGGCAGACTTAGTCGTTATTCCTCAAGAATTAGTAATGGACTTAATAAAAGAAAGTCAAGCGGGTAATATGGAAGCACGTGATCAATTAGTTGAAGGTAACTTGAAACTAGTGCTAAGTGTGGTAAAGAAGTTTAATAATCGAGGTGAAAATGCCGATGATCTATTTCAGGTAGGTTGCATGGGTTTAATAAAAGCAATCGATAATTTTGATTTTATTCATGGAGTGCGATTTTCCACATATGCGGTGCCAATGATTATTGGCGAAATTAGACGATACCTAAGAGATAATTCAAAGATTAGAGTGTCTCGTTCGTTAAAAGATACAGCATATCGTGCTTTGCAATATAAGGAGCAATTTATTGCAACAAATTCGCGTGAACCAACCATTGAGGAAATCGCTAAAGCCATAAATATTGAAACATTAGATATTGTTATAGCTTTAGAGGCTATCCAGGAACCAATCTCAATCTTTACACCAATTTTTAATAATGGTTCAGATGAGATTTATTTAGTTGATCAAATAGCTGACCAAACAAGCAGTGAGGAACAACGACTAAATAAGATGATAATTGAAGAAGGAATCGCTAAACTCAATAAGCGACTACGCAGCATCATTTATGATCGTTATTATAATGGTAAAACGCAAATGGAAATTGCTGAAGAAATAGGTATATCACAAGCTCAAGTTTCTCGACTTGAAAAGACAGCATTAAAAATAATTTTTGACAAAGAGTAGGTATTGTATTTGACAATACCTTTTTCTTACGCTATTAATTCATTTTGTTTGATAAAAAATTGAATGTTTGGTACAATGAGTAAAAGAAGGTGAAAAGATGGTGAAAAGAGTAAATATTCAAATGTTAGCAATTTTGTCTTTGTTAATGTCACTTGCAGTTGTTGGTAAGATGTATAGTTTTATGTTAGGCGATTACTTACGCTTGAGTTTTTTTGCTGTGCCATTATTACTAGCTGGTATTATTGGTGGATTGCCATGGGGTATTGTTGTTGCTATTGGGGCTGACTTGTTGTATGGCTTTGTCTTTAATAGTTTTGGCTATAATCCCATATATACTATTTCAAGTATGTTTTGGGGAATAGCTGGTGGAATACTCGCCACTTTTATTAAGAAACAGAATCATTTGGGATGGGTAGTATTAATAATAACAGTCTTAGTAACATCATTTTTAGAAACTGGTAATAATGCTATTATGAATCTGCTACTATATGGTGAAGAAACTACGCTAGCTGTTTTAGGGTATCGAGTGATTGCAATATTTATTAAATTACCAATTATTGCTGTTTGTATTAAGATAATTTATGACCGGGTTGTATGTCATTATCAAAAAAAATAGCAATTAGAAATAAAAAAATGTAAACGTAATTATTCCCATTGTATTTGCATAATTAGCAAAAATGGTGTATAATATACAAGGTTAAAAAGAAGGTGAAAATTATGAGCAAAAAAAATTTAGTAATGTTAGTAATTATGGATGGTTATGGTATTCGCAAAGAAGCATTTGGTAATGCTATTGTCGAAGCTAAGAAACCTAATTTGGACGCTATATTCAAAAAGTATCCATATACAACTATCGAAGCTAGTGGTGAGGCAGTTGGTTTACCCGAAGGTCAATTCGGAAACAGTGAAGTAGGACACTTAAATATTGGGGCTGGTCGGATTGTTTATCAATCGTTAACACGCGTTAATATTGCTGTTAAGAACAACACATTAGTATCCATGCCAGCAATCCATGAGGCTATCGAACATGCTAAGAAAAATAATTCTGCCCTTCATATAATGGGATTAATGTCTGATGGTGGAGTTCACTCCCACATCCAACATATCATTTATTTAATGAATGCGGCGAAAGCTGAAGGGGTAAAACAAGTATATGTTCATTCATTCTTGGATGGACGTGATGTTCCGCCTAAATCAGCAAAGCTTTATTTAAAAGAATTAAATGATAATTTCTCAGAAGGTATCAAGGCAGGTATTGTATCCGGAAGATATTACGCAATGGATCGTGATAAAAACTACGATCGTACTCAACTTGCATATAATGCTCTAGTATATGGTGAAGCACCAGTGAAGGATATTCTTGGTGGCATAGATGAATCATATGAAGAAGGTATTACAGATGAATTTGTTAAACCATTTATTGTTAATAAAGAAGCAACAATAAAAGATGGTGATAGTGTAATTTTTGCTAATTTTAGACCAGACCGCGCTATTCAAATTAGTTTAGCCCTTACTAATCCAAGTGAGACTAAACTTACTAGATATGAAACATTTAAAGACTTAACTTATGTATGCATGATGTTATATAGTGAAAAGGTAAAAGGTTTAGTAAATTTTGATTTACAAACACTTGACAGTATGTATGGTGATGTTATATCAGCACATGATTTAAAGCAATTAAGAATTGCTGAAACCGAAAAATATGCTCATGTAACTTATTTCTTTGATGGCGGTATTGATAAAGAAATCCCTGGTGCAGACCGTATCTTGGTTAATTCACCTAAGGTTGCAACTTATGATATGCAACCTGAAATGAGTGCTTATCTTGTGACTGAAAAAGTTCTAGAAGCAATTGCATCAGAAAAATATGACACAATTATTTTAAATTTCGCAAATTGTGATATGGTTGGCCATACTGCAGTTGAAAAAGCAACAGTCAAAGCTGTTGAAGTTGTTGATGAATGTATCGGTAAAGTATTTGCCGCTGTTCAAAAGGTTAAGGGCACATTAATTATTAGTGCTGACCATGGTAATGCTGATTGCATAGCCAATTTAGATGGTTCTCCACACTCTGCCCATACTACAAGCGTTGTGCCATTCTGCATAACTAAAGAAAACTTAATATTACATGAAACAGGAACTTTAGGTGATATCACACCTACTATGCTTCAACTGTTAGGAATTAAACAACCAGAGGCAATGACTGGTAGAAGTATGATAAAAGATATTAAATAATAATTTGCTATAAAGTAAAATATTTGATATAATATGAAAGTATAAAAAAGAAACTAAGAGAGGGAAAAACATGAATTATTCAAATGAAGTAAAAGAAATGTGTTCAGTTAAAGTAGGCGCAAGTCATGGTTGTGCACCTATTCCTCAAGAAGGAAAATGGACTTATTCAAAAGAAATTACTGATATCAATGGTTTAACCCATGGTATTGGTTGGTGTGCTCCTCAACAAGGTGCTTGTAAATTAACATTAAATGTTAAAAATGGTATTATTGAAGAAGCATTAATCGAAACATTAGGTTGTTCTGGTATGACTCATTCAGCTGCAATGGCATCTGAAGCAATTGTTGGTAAAACACTTTTAGAAGCAGTTAACACTGACTTAGTATGTGATGCTATCAATACAGCAATGAGAGAATTATTTTTACAAATTATCTATGGACGCACACAATCAGCTTTCTCAGAAGATGGCTTACCAATTGGTGCTGGTCTAGAAGATTTAGGTAAGGGCTTAAGAAGCCAAGTAGGTACTGCTTATAGTACTAAAGTTAAAGGACCTCGCTACCTAGAACTTACTGAAGGCTATATTACGAAGATTGCCCTTGATGATGAAAATGAAATCATTGGTTATGAATATTTGAACTTTGGCCGTTTTATGAATATGGTTAAACAAGGAACAGAAGCAAGCGTTGCTTTAGAAAAAGCTAAAGGTACATATGGCCGCTTCAGCGAAGGATCAAAATATATTGATCCACGTCAAGAATAGGAGGATCATCATGGCATTATTTGAAAGTTATGAAAGAAGAATCAATCAAATTAATCAAGCTTTAAAAGAAAATGGCATTGCATCTATCGAAGAAGCAAAAACTATTTGTGATAGCTATGGTATTGATGTATATAACATCGTAAAAGGTATTCAAACAATCTGTTTTGAAAATGCATGTTGGGCATACACTGTTGGTGCTGCAATTGCTTTAAAGAACAAAGCTACCTCTGCAAGTAAAGCTGCTGAATATATTGGCGTTGGCTTACAATCATTTTGCATTCCTGGCAGTGTTGCTGATGACCGTAAAGTTGGTTTAGGCCATGGTAATCTAGGCGCAATGCTTTTATCAGAAGAAACTAAATGTTTTGCATTTTTAGCAGGACATGAATCATTTGCTGCTGCTGAAGGTGCAATTGGTATTGCCAAAACAGCTAATAAAGTACGTAAAGAACCATTAAGAGTTATCTTAAATGGTTTAGGAAAAGATGCTGCTTTAATTATTTCACGTATTAATGGTTTCACTCATGTTTGCACATCTTTTGATTATGCAACTGGAAAACTTAAGGTTGAATATGAAAAAGCTTATTCTAAAGGTGAACGTAGTCTTGTAAAATGCTATGGTTGCGATGATGTTCGTGAAGGCGTTGCTGTTATGCATCATGAAGGTGTTGACGTATCAATCACTGGTAACTCAACTAACCCTACTAGATTCCAACATCCAGTTGCTGGTACATACAAAAAAGAATGTATTCAATTAGGCAAGAAATACTTCTCAGTAGCATCAGGTGGTGGAACAGGAAGAACACTTCATCCAGATAATATGGCTGCAGGTCCTGCATCATATGGTTTCACTGACACAATGGGAAGAATGCATTCGGATGCACAATTTGCTGGTTCATCAAGTGTTCCTGCGCATGTAGAAATGATGGGCTTAATTGGTATGGGTAATAACCCAATGGTTGGCGCCACAGTTGCTGTTGCCGTTGCTGTTCAAGAAGCATTAAATAAGTAATATAATAAAACTCCAAACGCTTTTGTTTGGAGTTTATTAATTTTGTCGAATAATAAAATACGATAAACTTTTAAAAATATTGCTTTTTTAAGTATATAGTGCTATAATTAACATAATAATAAAATAAAAAAGGAGAATAATAATGCCGTATATTACAGATGTTTATGCTAAGGAAGTTCTTGATTCACGAGGTAATCCAACAATTGAAGTAGAAGTTGAGACGGAAAGTGGGGCTTTCGGTCGAGCAATCGCACCATCAGGAGCATCTACAGGTGATTATGAAGCTGTTGAACTTCGAGATAATGATAATAGTCGTTATCTAGGCAAAGGCGTTACAAAAGCAGTTGATAATGTAAATGACATCATTTCAGCAGAAATTCTTGGGTATGATGTTACTTCACAAATGGAGATTGACAAACTACTTATCAGCTTGGATGGAACTCCTAATAAAAGTAAACTAGGAGCTAATGCAATTCTTGGCGTTTCCATGGCTGTAGCTCGTGCTGCAGCGGATTATTACAATATCCCTTTATATCAATATTTTGGGGGATTTTCAGCTCATCAATTACCAACCCCAATGATGAATATCTTAAATGGTGGTGCTCATGCTGATTGGTGTATTGACATTCAAGAGATTATGATTATGCCAGTTGGGGCAACTTCATTTAAAGAAGCAATTAGAATGGGCTCAGAAATATTCCATGCTTTAAAAGAAGTCTTAAAGGCCAAAGGCTTAAATACTTCAGTTGGGGATGAAGGAGGATATGCTCCTAAACTTAATTCCAATGAAGAAGCATTTAAGGTAGTAATTCAAGCAATTACTAAAGCTGGTTATAAAGCTGGTACTGATGTTATGTTAGCAATGGATGTTGCTGCTAGTGAATTGTATCAAAAAGCTAACAAGAAATATAATTTAAAAAGTGAAAAACGCAGTTTAAGTGCCAAAGAATTAGTAGCTTATTATGAAGACCTTTGTAAGAAATACCCAATTATTTCTATTGAAGATGGTCTTGATCAAGATGATTTTGATGGTTGGAAATACTTGACTACCAGACTTGGTGATAAAGTTCAATTAGTTGGTGATGACCTATTTGTTACAAATACGGAAAGACTTGCCAAAGGTATCCAGGAACATATGGGTAATGCAATCTTAGTTAAAGTCAATCAAATTGGCACTTTGACGGAGACTTTCGCAGCAATCGAAATGGCCAAACGGGCTGGATATACAGCTATTATTTCTCATCGTAGTGGTGAAACTGAAGATACCACAATTGCTGATATTGCGGTTGGCTTAAATGTTGGCCAAATAAAAACAGGTTCCCTTTCAAGAACCGATCGTATCGCCAAATATAATCAATTATTAAGAATTGAAGATGAATTAGGAACTACTAGTTATTATGGTGGTTTAACTGCTCTTTACTCTTTGAAAAAATAAAGTCCACACTTGTGGACTTTTACTTTGTTGTTAGACTTTTTGTTTGTTTGCTCGGCCAATATCATAAATAATTAGAAAGATGCCAAGGGCAATACAAACAAGGGATAATACTTGCGATGGGCTAAGGGTGATATTCAATGAGCCACGATTATCGGCGCGGAAGAACTCAATAATAAAACGGAAGATACCATAGGCAAAAAGATAAACCTTCAATTGATTACGCTTTATTGATGCAAGGGCACCAAAGAGAATAAATAGAAAAGTAGCTTCAATTAATTGTGTAGGTAGCACCTTAGTAACTGCTGCTAGGGCTTCAGCATTCGCTATGCCTTCAGCTTGGTAATACTCCACTAGATAATGATAGGCATCAGAACCAACTGGGAATACTACGCCTAAAAAAGAAGTAGTAATTTGACCAAAACAGCACCCCGCGAAGAAACAGCCAATTCGGCCAAAACCATGGGCAAGCACTACACCGGTAATAATGATATTTAAGTACTTCATTAAATCAGGACGAAGTCGCTTCATAAAAATCATAAATAAGATAGTAAATGTAATAATGCCGCCAAAAGCACCACCAAGAAAAGTTATTCCGCCTTCCCCCCAGGCTTCACCATTTAAATAGTGGAATAGGTCGTCAAAGAATGATGCTGATAGATAAAAAACCATACCACTGATAGCTGAAATAATAATCAAGGTATTCCATTCCCTATCATTAATATCAAATTTGCGAATTTTTAAATAGATATATGCAAGACAAGCAATAATTCCAATTATCATCATCAAATTAAAAAGAAATTCATATTCAAAAAGCATTATATCCCGCCTTTCTAGATTACTATTATTATATCATTAATTATTAAAATTATCAAATGAGTAACATCATTATCATTTTGTCTCTTCTTGCTTTACTTGCTTAAAGGTTGATTATGTAGTATAATTAAACATATTAGCGAGGTGAAAACATGGAAGTCATTAACAAGATTTTGAAGTCTGAAAAACAGATAGAACACAACATTGTCTTACTAAATATTTTACTTGCCTGTAAAAAAGATGAAGAACTTTCAAAAGAAATGCAGTATGTAATAAATAAGAATAATGAGATGCAACAAGAAATTCAGGATTATCTCCAAAAACTTGCTGCTGGTGAGAGTAGTCCCACTATGAGAAGTTTATATAATCAAATTGTCAATGACTGCGATACTATTCTTAATATTATTGATGATGCAAAAGCAGAAATGTTTTCTAAGTTTAAAGCTGCTAGTTTATTAATGCTTGATAATATGAGTAATGAGAATTTAGTGGTTTTTGAAGAAAATCTTAATTTGCGCTTACAGTCATTTACTAATTGGCAAGAATTATCAGAACATATCTATGAAGATACAGTGACTGAAGTAGTTTGTTTCACTAAAGACCTCCTACAATATATTAATGATAATGCTACTATGCGGGAAAAACGAATTATTCCTCTAGCATATTTACAAAAAATATTAAGTTTAAAGGCTTTTACATTTAAGGATTGGGTAGAAATTTATAACAATCTTAAGTTCACCATTAAGTATTTAGCTTGGCCCAATCCTAAAGAATACTTAGAAATAAAAGAACGCTTTGATCAAATTGAATTATATTACTTCATCGTAATAACTATCAATTGAGGAGATAACAATGTACAAATTAGCACTAGATGTTATTATCAAAATTATTAATGAACATGCTTATACTAATATTATCGTATCCCAAACGATTGAAAATAACAATCTAGTTGATCATGAAAAACGATTATTTACTAAGATTGTTTATGGGGTAGTTGAAAATAAAATATTATTAGATTATTATTTACAACCATATGTAGTTGGTAAACGTTTAAAACCATACATGAAAAATACCCTAAGAATGGGTGCATACATGATTACTTTTATGAACATTGCTAATCACTTTGTTTGTAATACTTTAGTAGAAATGGTTAAAAAGAAAGATTATAAAGGGGCTATGCTAATCAATGGTGTTTTACGTAAGTATGCAAAAGATGAGCGACTTAATATCACTAATCAAACACGAGAAGAATACCTTAGCATTAAGTATAGTTATCCCCTTGCTGTAGTAAAATATTTACAAAGCCAATATAGAGATGAACTAGAAGATATATTATCCCCTTCACAAGAATATGCTATGAACACGTATCGCATAAATACGCTAAAAACTAGTCCTGATGCGATTAGAAACTATTTAGATAGTCAAGATATTAATTATGAATGCCACAATCTAGTACTAAAGACAAGCGCCAATTTACTAGAAACTAATCTATTTAAAGAAGGTAAAGTTGTCTTTCAAGATGAAGCTAGTCAACAAGTAGCATTAATTGTTGATCCAAGGCCTGGCGATGTTATTCTAGATGCTTGTAGTGCACCTGGGGGAAAAAGTAGCCAAATGGCAGCTATTATGAATAACCAAGGTACTATTTTAGCAATTGATATTCATGAGCATAAAATTGCTTTAATTAATGATACTATTAAAAGAACCGGAGTTTTGATTGTTAAAGCCCAGTTAAGCGATGCTCGTAATTTTCAATCGACTAATCTTTTTGATCATATCTTGATTGATGCACCGTGTTCAGGTTTAGGAGTAATGAAACACAAAGTCGATTTAAAGTACAATATTGATATTAATGAGTTGCCTAATTTAGTTAATATTCAAAAAGCAATGTTGGATAATTTGTATCGTTTTGTGAAGCCGGGTGGCTATTTAACTTATAGTACTTGTACGATTAATAAAAACGAAAACGAAAAACAAATAATGGAATTTATTATAAATCATCCAGAATTTACTAAAATATATGAAAAGCAACTATTACCGGTTGCAGAAAGTGATGGCTTCTACATTTGCAAGCTGCAAAAAGCAAAAGCTAAAGGGTTAGTATGAGTAGTTTACCAAGTATATACAATTATTCCCAAAAAGAATTAGAAGAATATTTTTTATCAGTTGGTGATAAGAAGTATCGAGCTGTTCAGATATTAGAATGGTTATATCGTCATCGTGTTACTTCTTTTGATGAAATGACTAATCTTTCAGTAAATGGTTTGCAAGTCTTAAAAGATAATTTTTCGATTGAACCCTTAAAACTCGCAAAACAACTTGTAGCAAGTGATGGTACAATTAAATACCTCTTTGAACTTTCTGATGGTAAACTGATTGAAACCGTACTAATGCGCCATAATTATGGCAATAGCGTGTGTGTAACTAGTCAAGTTGGTTGTGCAATGGGTTGTTCATTTTGTGCCAGTGGCGAACTCGGCAAAGTCCGCAATCTTGAATTATCTGAAATGATGCTACAGGTTTTATATGTTCAAAATGAACTCGATAAAAAAGATGAACGGGTTACTAATGTTGTAGTAATGGGAATTGGAGAACCATTTGATAATTATGAAACAGTTCTAAAATTCTTAGAAACATTGAACTATGCTAAAGGCCTAGAAATTGGCGCTCGTCACATAACTGTGTCAACTTGTGGAATTGTTCCTAAGATTCGTGAATTTGCTCAGTTTCCGCTTCAAGTTAATTTGGCGATTAGTCTTCATGCCCCTAATAATGAATTGCGTAGTAAAATAATGAAGATTAATGATGTCTATCCAATTGAAGAAGTAATGAGTGCTGTTAATGATTATGTTGAAATTACGAATCGACGAATTACTTTTGAATATATATTATTAAAAGGTATTAATGATACTAAGGAATGTGCATACCAATTAATTAATCTAATTAGAGGAATGAATGCATATGTAAACCTTATTCCCTATAATGAAGTTGTTACTAAAAGCTATCGCCAAACATTACGAAATGAAGCAGAGAGCTTTTTCGCAATACTTCACCAAAATGGTATTAATGTAACATATCGGATGGAGCATGGTAATGATATTTCCGCAGCGTGTGGTCAACTACGTGCTCAAACAATGAAAGGGACAGTTGAAAAATAATGAAGGGTATTATTATTTGTACGCGCAAAGATGCTTATACAGTTTATAACCCAATTGCTAAAAGTGTAATATCAGCACAAGCAAGTGGCTTATTTCGGCATCAAGGGTTAAAACCAAAAGTTGGTGACTATATAATGTATCAGCTGATGAACGATAAAGAAGCATACATTACGGAACTTTTACCGCGGTTTAACGACCTTGAGCGCCCTGCTATTTGTAATATTGATCAGGCATTTGTTGTTTTCTCCATTAAAGAACCGGAGTTTAATACTAATCTTCTTGATCGCTTTCTAACTATTCTTAACTTTAGTAATATTAAAACTGTTATTGTTTGTAGTAAATGGGATTTAATTGAAGATCGCGAGACCATTAATAAATATGTCACTTATTATGAAAAACTGGGTTATGAGGTCATTAAGACCTCATCAAAACCCGCAGAAGAACCAGCTATTACTAAGATCAAAACAATGTTAAAAGATAAAGTCAGTGTTGTTGCTGGCCAAAGTGGTGTTGGAAAAAGCACTTTACTAAATATTATTAGTCCTAGTTTAAATCTAGTAACACAAGAAATATCACAAGCTTTAGGCCGTGGTAAACATACAACTCGTCATGTCGAGTTAATTCCAATTGAAGAAGGTTGGATAGCTGACACACCAGGCTTTGGTATAATGGATTTTACTGGTATGACTGAAAGTGATATTGCTCAAAGTTTTCCCGAGTTTTTCAAACTAAGTGAAAATTGTAAATATAAAGGATGCTTACATCAAAATGAACCTCATTGCAAGGTAAAAGAAGCCCTCCTTGATGGCACTATTTTACGAAGCCGCTATGAGAATTATTTAAATTTCTTGGATGAATGTCGTAAATTAAGAAAGTGGTGATAAAAATGATAGTTGCACCTTCAATTCTAGCAGCCAATTTTAATCAGTTAGATGACGAAATAAAAAGAGTGAATGAAACAACCGCGGAGTTTTTACACCTCGATGTTATGGATGGTAACTTTGTTCCAAGTCATACTTTTGATAATCAATTAATAGAAAAATTACGTCCTCAATCATCAAAAGTATTTGATGTTCATTTGATGATAACTAATCCTGCTGATGTTTATCAAACTTATTATCAAGCAGGAGCTGATTATTTAACCTTTCATTATGAGGCAATACAGGATCCCATGACATTAATAAAAAAGATGAAACAACACGGAAAGGTTGGTATCTCAATTAAACCTGGCACGGATGTTTCGGTACTAGCCGAATATTTGCCATACCTTGATTTAGTTTTAGTAATGAGTGTTGAGCCCGGTAAAGGTGGCCAATCATTTATGCCATCATCCCTTACTAAAATAGCTTATTTAGCAAAAGAAAAAATGACACATGGGTATCACTACTTAATTGAAGTAGATGGTGGCATTAATCATGAAACTAGTAAACTTGTTAAAGCATCGGGTGCTGACGCAGTTGTTGCTGGAACTTACTTGTTTAATAGCGATGACATGAAAAAAGCGGTAAAGGAGTTACAAAGTATATGAGAGCAATTATTGTTGCAGCCTCACCACTAAAAAGTTTTAAAAAACTATACAAACCACTCCCGGATGATTATCTTGTAGCGGTTGATTTTGGTAGTGATGCATTAAGTGAATATGAAATAGACCTTGCTATTGGCGATTTTGATGGTTGTAAAACTATCCCCCAGGCTAAAAAGGTTTTACAGTATCCCCCTGAAAAAAATGAAATAGATTTAGAACTTGCCCTCAAGAACCTACCAAGTAATGTTAAAGAAGTTTTAATTTATGATGCCTTAGGTGGTCGACTTGATCATACGTTGATTACCGTAAAGCTAATTGCCAAATATTGTTGGCTTGATATCAGCGTAATTGATGACTATAATCAAGTGCGTTATTACAATCAAGGTGAGTATTTACTTGCTAAAGAATGTTATCAATACCTTTCATTAGTTGCCTATAAAGAAACTACAGTTACTTTAAAAGGGGTTAAATATGAACTAACTAAAGTGACAATTTCCCAAACTGATACATATACTACTAGCAATGAAATTATTGCAGAACAAGCTGAATTAATTGTTCATGATCAAGGAGTTTATGTTATTTGGTCTAAATAATAAATAAAACGCATATGATTTACCGTGGAGGTCTGCATATGCGTTTTTATACAATTAAGTTGCCTAAGTTTATATCAGCAATCATATCTTTTTTTGCCAATATATTTAGAAAGCTTGCCAAAAAAGAATAAAAAGACCTCGCGGTCTTTTTTTGCTTAGGTATTATGCGCGGGTAACTAAACCTGAACGCATTGCGCGTGTTGAAACATATACTCTCACTACGCGCCCTTTTTCGTCAACAATTTTTACTTTTTGCAAATTAGCTTTCCAACAGCGACGAGTTGCTTGTAATGAGTGAGAACGATTATTTCCAGCTACTGTTCCTAAACCAGTTACATAACATTTACGAGCCATAATCTTGATTCCTCCTTCATGATACTTTAAATCTTCATTATTATACCATAAAATTGTGATAAATGCAAGGAATATTAATATAATTATTAATATTACCGTTAATTAAATTGGTTATTATTATCTAAATATCCCCTAAAAAGGTGGCTATTTTTTTTGCCGTTTATAAT